>JBLHNW010000203.1:0-7066 GCA_047622205.1 Paraglaciecola sp. | reverse complement strand
ATCAAAGTTTGCAATTGAGTTTACCTACAACCCTCAATGACGCAGAAAATTTTGAAGAAGAAGTTCAAATTAATGCAATTTATGCCGCATTATTGGGTAAAGCAAGAGGGCGACTTGGCGAACTGTTTTATCGATTAGGTGTTCTAAAAACTGATGTTAGAGGACAAAGCTTGTCAGCAGGCGCGCTACTTTGCAATCAAGGCACGGCAACTGTATTCAGTGTCGATTCTGGCGAAGAATACACTTTATGTGATTATGATGAAGGAGGCATTGCTGGAGTTGTTGGTTTGGGCTTTGATTTTTTTCTTACTGCCAGAGCAATGATACGGGTCGAGGTTGAGCATATAAAGGGACAAAATGACTTAACGATAAACGCTGCTTATGTGGGGCTGCGCTACAATTTCTAATTTAGTTTGTAGTGTTGAATTTATACCAATTGGTGGCGTTGGTGCTGGTTAACCGAATCAGCGTCGATCTTGACAGGCTTAATTTTTCAGTATAGTTCTGCCAAATTTCTTGCATTGAACATCGCCAGGTGCATAGGGGAAAATTACTCGCTAACATCAGGCGTGTGTCATCAAATTCTGCTAAGCATGCATCAAGAACCGGTGTGATCACATCGAAATTCCATTGTCTGTTTGACATTTCCCAACCGGATAATTTAATTGCCACCTGAGGGTAGTTCGCTAATCTTTGTAGATTTTTCTGCCAACATTGCCAGTCGTCTAGATCTGCAAAAACCGGTGGCCAGCCTCCATGATTGATTATTACCTTTAGATCAGGTGCGCGCTCCATTAGATGAATTAACTTTGCTACAGCTTCGGTATCGATCAATGAAATTTGTGCGTCGAAACTCAATTGATGACTCGATAGTATTTGTAGATGCTCTAGCACCTTTGGGGAATTGAGCAATCTATATGCTTGTTCATCCAAAATATGACGAATGCCAACGACAGAAGGTCGAAGACAAAGGCGTTCAAGCTGTAACAGAAAATTATCACTTGTGAGGTCTGCGTGGGCAACACTGCGAAATGGTAGTTGACAATGTTGTTCCAGCCAGTCTATTTCTCGCCAGGGTTGCTGGTTATCATAACCTGCCTCAATATGCACAAAGCCACTTAGTTTTAATGAAGATTTAAGGGTGATATCGGATTCTGTAAACTGCTGATTGATGTGCCCTTTATCGGGCCAAAAGGGCGGCTCTGTTGGCTTTAGCCAGGAATAATCGCCGTCCTTTAAATTAAACAAATGCAGATGGGGATCGATGATATTGAGAATATTGTTGGTCATAAGCTGCCTATCCTCAGGCACAATTCATTGAGTGGTATAGCCGCCATCAATAAGCTGCAAGCTGCCGGTAATAAATGTTGCTTGATCGCCGGCCAGGAAATAACACAATTCAGCGACTTCATTGGCTTGACCCAAGCGTCCAAGAGGTTGCAACGCGGCTTCTTGGGCATGTACTTGTGCTTTATCTTCTCCGGAACGCGCTACATAACTATCGATAGCCTTATGATACAAGGGCGTTTCAATGGTGCCAGGACAGACTGCGTTGGCACGAATATTATAGCGGGCATAATCAAGGGCAGTTGTTTTGGCAATGGAAGCCAAGGCTGCTTTACTCAAGTTGTAGGCAAAAGAATTGTGTTTGGCTATTAATGCCTGATCTGATGCCATCAATAGAATGGCACCCGATTTTTGGTTTTTCATACTTGGCAATACCGCGCGGATGGCTGCGTAGGCACCTTTGACGTTAATCGCGAAGATATCATCCAGATCTTGTTCACTAGTGTTTTCAATGTTGGCTGAGAAATGAATGCCGGCATTTGAGATTAATGCATCTACACGACCATATTGCGCGGCAACTTTGCTTATAGCTGCTTCAACCTGACTCACCAGAGCGACATTGCATTCTAGCCACTGGATCTTGGGACTAAGCAGAGTGTTTGACTGAATATCCAGGTTAACAACTTGATATCCCTGGGCCAAAAATTTTTCACATACTGCCTGACCAATTCCAAAACTACCTCCAGTTACAATGCAAACAGGCTGGTTTGGCACACTAGTCATCCAATAGCTCCTTACCCATCTGTAACGTTCGGGTGGCCAACTGGACTTCTTTTAGAAATAACAACAAGGCCGCTATCAATAAAAACATCGCAATTACAAACAAGACAACAATGAACTGGCTAAAGTCGAATTGCCAAAAGTCACCGACAAATAAACACACAACAACGCTACAAACAAATAGTGCTGATGCTGTACACATACCGATTGAGCGATTAATTAAGGTGATCCGCCGCCACAAGTTCTTAAGTTCTTTTTCTGAGGATTCTACGTGGTCAAGATTTTTTAAGATGCTGACTCTACGTTCCATAATTCTAGCGCGATCAACAATTCGGCCCAAACGACCAGACATGACGTTTAAGAACCCCGCAATTCCGGTTAGCAAAAAAACTGGAGCGACGGCAAGTTGTATAATTTGCGACAGATCCAATGTAGAGACTTCCATTATTATACCTTTTTGCTTTTACGGGTTTTCTTGATCTTCAAGTTCATCATCTGCAACTTTTACTGCCCATAAATCATGTTCATCGGCATGGATAATTTGCGCCCAGATGATATCGCCCGCTTGTACGTCAAATTCATCAGTTAAATGCACATTGCCATCGATTTCTGGCGCATCGGCATAACAACGGCCAACAGCGCCTTCGCTGGTTACTTCATCGATCAGAACTTGATATTCCAGGCCAATCTTGGCTTGCAATTTAGCCGCACTGATAGCCGCTTGTTTATGCATAAACCGTTCATGTCGCTGTTGTTTTATTTCTTCACTAAGGGGATCAGGCAAGTTATTTGCCTTAGCTCCATCCACGTCTGAATACATAAAACATCCCACGCGATCTAATTGGGCTTCATCCAAAAAGTCGAGCAACATTTGAAAGTCTTCTTCCGTTTCACCGGGAAAACCCACTATAAAGGTTGAGCGGATCACTAAATTAGGACACACCTCGCGCCAGGCCTTGATGCGCTCCATCGTCCGCTCTGCTGCTGCGGGGCGTTTCATTAGTTTAAGAATCCGCGGGCTGGCGTGTTGGAATGGAATATCCAGGTAAGGCAAAATTTTACCTTCAGCCATTAATGGCATAATTTTATCAACTGAAGGGTAGGGGTATACATAATGCAAACGCACCCAAATTCCCAAGTCAGCCAATTTTTCACATAAGGCTTTCATGTCGGTTTTTACCGGCATACCGTTCCAAAAATCCATTTTATTTTTAACATCAACCCCGTAAGCACTGGTATCTTGTGAAATCACCAGTAATTCTTTAACACCAGCATTTTTAAGGCGCTGAGCTTCATCCAAAATTGCACCGATAGGACGACTCACCAAATCACCGCGCATCGATGGGATAATACAGAAAGTACATTTGTGGTTACAGCCTTCAGATATTTTCAAATAAGCGTAATGGCGAGGAGTCAGTTTGACACCGATGTCGGGCACAAGGTTTAAATAGGGGTTGTGCTCAGGCTGGGGGAGATGTTCATGCACCTGATTGACTACTTCTTCATAGGCGTGGGGGCCGGTGATGGCTAGTACGTTAGGGTGCACTTCACGAATTTCGTCTTCTTTGATCCCCAAACAGCCAGTGACAATAACTTTGCCATTTTCGGCGAGTGCTTCGCCAATGGTATCCAGTGATTCTTGAACTGCAGAGTCAATAAAACCGCAGGTATTCACAATCACCAAGTCCGCATCGTCATAAGTGGGTACCACATCGTAACCTTCGGTACGTAATTGGGTCAGAATGCGCTCTGAATCAACCAGGTTTTTCGGACAACCAAGACTGACAAAGCCAATACGCGTTCCTTCAGCTGATTTTATCGGTGAATCTGACTCAAGTATTTTAACAGGAGTTTCTAAAGTGGTAGTGGCATTTGGGGTAAAGGTTTCGACTGTCATAATATCTCGTGAAGAAGCAGCAAGTGCGCAATGTGTGGATTATACGTTAGTTTTACTGTAGGTCGTATCAGAAATGCCTAACAAATTATTTTTCAACTTGTATTAGGTCTTTCAAAACAATGTCGTCCTTGAGTATTTTCGCCCTATTCACAACTGTAAATTGCCAATGGTTAGGACGCTTAAGATACGCAAAAACTGCATGCTTTGGAATTGGTGCAGATGGGGAGACTCGAACTCCCACGCCCTTTCGGGCACCAGCACCTGAAGCTAGCGTGTCTACCAATTCCACCACATCTGCATACGGCCGCGATTCTATCCTGTCTCGAATCGCTTGAGTAGTCCTAAACTTGAATTTATGAGTAAAAAATATCTACAGGTAAAATATTTGCAGGTATTCGTTCAAATACACTAAAGCATGTTTTTCAAGCAAGTTAACAACAGACTCAGTGCTACCCGGTAAATATACTAATATTCTTATCCAATCAAAAATACTCGTGCTTCTAAAACTAATATTAGAATGAAGATGAGGCCATACCAAACATGGATGGCAGCATGATTACGCCACTGGTAATGCCGCGAGCAGAATCAAAAGTGTTGGCACTATACCTTGTTGGGCTATGTCTAAAAATTGCCCAGTACAACAGACGTTCCATTACGGCGAGTTTTAAAGTGACTTGGGCATATATGGTGCTGCACTTAAAAAACAAAGTTTCAGACATAAAAAAATCCGATGGATAACATCCATCGGATTCTGATTACTACTTAAATATGCTACTGGCCGTTATCAGCCTGAGCCTTTTAAGCTGATATTAACTAATAAAACTCATATGAAGCCGAGATACCAAAAGTACGTGGTTGACTTGGATAAGAGGTAAAACTTCCTGCTTGAATTGGTGGTGGAAAACCAGAAAGGAAGTACTCATCATTGGTAAGATTACGTACCCAAAGTTGTATATTTATTCCGTTATCCAGGTTTAAACCGGCACTGGCATTGAAGGTACTAACCTCACGTTGTAAATCAGCTACGTTTCCAACAACCTGTACATTGCTTTCGTAAAGGTAATCAGTACGCACATAACCATACATACCGTTTTCAAGTTCGAAATCGTAAGTAATGCCCGCTGTAATACTTTGCTCGTGAATTCCAGCAGGTGTAGTGCCGGATAAATCCGTTGGCCCATCTGGACCAAGGCCACCTACGAAAGAATCAAAAATGGGATCAAGAAATATCCCAGCCAGAGTCAAAGATACGTTATCTGTTGCTCTATAGACTGAATCAAACTCAACACCCTTAGTAGATTGTTCACCCGCGTTTGATAGCACGAAACCGGTTCCAATAAATGTACTGGATTGGAAGTTTTCGATGGTCTGATCAAAAATTGTGGCATTAAACGCACCTTTTTTGAAGCGAGCCTTAATACCTAACTCATAAACGGTGGCTGTTTCGGGCGCGGCAAAACGGGTGCCATAGGATTGATTTGGTTGTGCTAATCCAGCACTGACAAGTGCTGATGCGTCGCTTGGGAAGGGACGCGTATCACGAGTTAAGTTCCATGAGGTCGCTTTAAAACCTGTGGCGGCCGTTGCAAATAAATTGACATTTTCATTCAGTGTATAGGCCACGCGACCTGACCAAGTGATTTTGCTATCAGATGAGGTGTTATCCTCTACCGAATTGGGTAAGTCCACATTAGTTGGTACAAACTGGAAAGTTTGCAATGTCGGGATCAGTGGGGCTAAAGTCGGAACTTGACCAAAAGGAACACCAAAAACGGTGGGTGCAGTTACAAAATCAAATGAAGACAGGACATCTTCATTAATTGGTTGCTGCATCGTTATCTCTTTTTCATCATAGGTATAGCTGACGCCGAGAGTAGCGGTCAAATCGTCCGAAATGTGATAATCAAAGTTAGCAAATAACGAATAGGCATCGTTTTGCTGAGTAAACTCAGTATTTATTTGAGTGCCTGCGCGAAAAAAATCGCCGGCTTGAACATTAAGTCCTCCAGCTTCTGTTGGAACGCCTAATACCGCTTCAACCTGGCCAAGAATACCTGGAAGGGCACCAAGTAAGACATCAAAATATGGTCTTATTGCATCACCAAAGGTTAATGTATCACCATTTGTTACGTCTTCATTGAATAAAAATGCGCCAAGCATCCAATCCACTTTACGTTCGCCCGTAGAAGTTAAGCGAAACTCCTGAGTAAAGGTATCGATTTCCACATGGGTTGCATTACGTAAAATATCGAGAGAGCTATAGTCAATATCATCCCCGTTTGCACCTCCTGAAAGAGCATCATTAGAACGCATTGCAGTAATTGAGGTAAACGCAAAACCCTCAAAATCAACATCTACCTGCACAGATAAACCACCGTCTTCGACAGTACTACTGGGAGCATTATTTAGTGCGGAATTATAGGAAAACGGGTCTGCATCATCAAGAACTTGACCACCCAAGAATGCAATTGCACCTGCCGCGGGCCCATTAACAAAGGCTGTGGTGGTACAACATACTTCGTCAATCTCACTGTAATCAGCAATAAAACGCACGGTAACATCTTCGTTTGGCTCATATAGTGCCTGGCCGCGAATATTCCAACGATCACGATCATTCAGCTCAGCAATTCCGGGGATAAGGCTTTCAGTATATCCATCGCGGGTGTTCATGCCTGCGGAAAAACTGACCGCCAGATCATCAGTTATGCCATTAGTTACATAACCTTTCAGCAAACGCTGGTTATAGTTACCCACACCAGCTTCGACCTTTCCTTCCAAATCGTAGGACGGTGCTTCGGTTCTTACACTTATAACCCCTGCAGAGGCGTTTTTACCAAATAATGTACTTTGCGGGCCGCTTAACACTTCCACCTGTTGAAGTCTTGGCAAGTCACCAATTTGTGCCGCTGCACGAGAACGATAAACGCCATCAACAAAAATGCCTACTGAAGGCTCTATACCTGTGTTGTTTGCGCCGTTACCAAATCCGCGAATTGAGAAGGTGGCGTTAGTCGAGCGTTGCAGTGGCGTAACACGTAATGTAGGAACAAGTGTTTGTAAGTCGCCAATATCGAGTACTTTAGCTTGCTCAATGGCTTCAGC
>JBLHNW010000202.1:0-7069 GCA_047622205.1 Paraglaciecola sp. | reverse complement strand
GGCATTATTTGCCGCCATGCTGTTATCCCACGGCATTACTCGACCTCTTAACGAGTTAATCTCAGTAGCAAAAAAAATTAGTGGTGGGGAATATCTAGAACATTTCCCGAGTTCAAGTACCAATGAAGTAGAAACATTATCCACCGCGATTAGTGATATGCAACAAAGTATTAAGGAGCGCGAAAAGGAGATCAACCATTTGGCATTTTTCGATCCACTGACCAGTTTGCCCAACAGGAATCAGTTTAACCAATATATTAAGACAGCTATCGAGAGTGAACCCGAGAGCCAGCTTATTGTATTAATGTTGGATGTTGACCGGTTCAAGGAAATTAATGACACCGTAGGACATGAAATCGGCGACATACTACTAAATTTAATAGCCCAACGTCTGATTACGAACGCTAAAAGCAATGGTTTTTTTGCTCGTCTAGGAGGGGATGAATTCGGGGTTGTCTTTTCTCAGATAGAACAACTAAGTGTGGATTTGGTTGCGAATACCATTGTCGATATGTTTGAACAGCCATTTTACATCGACACTTTGGTGCTCGATATCAATTGCTGTGTTGGTGCTACAGTATATCCTGATGATGCAAAAACATCGCAAGGTTTATTGCAATGCGCTGATATTGCGATGCATAGCTGTAAGGAGCAGTATTATCAATATGCGATATACAAACCTGAATTGAATAAACATTCTGTTCTGCGTCTTAGTCTAATGTCAGAACTCAATAACGCCCTGAATGAAGGGCAGCTTGTGCTGTATTACCAACCCAAATTGTCGATTCAAGACAATTGTATTAGCACGGCTGAATACCTTATTCGCTGGATCCACCCAGTACACGGTTTTATTCCCCCAGATGAGTTTATACCCTTAGCAGAACAAACAGGGGCAATCCGTAATGTTACTCATTGGGCATTGAATAGAGCATGTGAACAACTGCATAAATGGCGAGCTGAAAACCTTGATATAGGCGTTGCAGTAAATATTTCGGCAATGGATTTAGTTGATATGAAGCTACCATTATACATCGCAGATTTACTAGTGAAATTCGAATTGCCAGCAAAATCATTGACAGTAGAAGTCACTGAAAGTGCAGTGATGACCGATCCCCGAAACGCACTAAAAGCGCTTAATACTTTGCGTACTATGGGTATAGTTCTGTCTATTGATGATTTTGGAACTGGTTATTCATCGATGGCACAATTGAAGAAAATACCAGTGGATGAACTTAAGATTGATAAGGAGTTTGTACTTGATCTTGCTAATAACAAGGATGATCAAATTATGGTCAAAATATTAGTTTCACTAGCACAAAGTCTGGGTATGAACACGGTTGCGGAGGGAGTTGAAGATCTTCCAACATTGGATTTTTTGAGAGAAATAGGATGTACCAAAGCACAAGGGTTTTACCTTAGCAAGGCTTTGCCGATCGAGCAATTTGATGCCTGGTATCAAAACTTTTTGGCGATACCGGGATGAAAATTAAATATACTCTTTTATTATTTATGTTTTCAGCGTGTTTTAGCCATTTGTCAGCGGCTTTGGAAATATCTGGAATAGTGCAAGCCAATGTTGTTAAAGCTGACGAAGCCAAATCCTGGTTAGAAAGAGATACCGGGGTATTAGCCTATTCACAGGACGGACTGAATCTACAGCAAGTGGCAGTAAAACTGTCTCAATCAGTGACAAGCAATCTCAACATCAATGTGGTGGCCAATTATTACCAAAGTGGTGATCAACACCTTGGCCTGTCCCAGGCAGAACTAATTTACAAACCCCTCAGCGCTGATGATGTTAAATGGAAGGCGAGAGTGGGATTTTTTTACCCGAAAATGTCATTAGAAAACGTCGACATAGGCTGGCTTTCTCCATATTCTTACACACAATCGGCAATCAATAGTTGGATTGGCGAAGAACTCAAAACGCCCGGTATTGAAGTGACTTTATATAGTCCAGGACGGCCACGAAATAGTGCCTTTTCATGGGAATTCCACGCTGCGACATTTAAAGGCAATGATCCTCTAGGCACGATTATAAGTTGGCGTGGTTTTGCCATGCACGATCGGCAAAGTTTACACAACGAGCGGGTCAGTTTTGCTCCATACCCTACAGTAGTAAATGAAAATGAGATCAATCACCCGGCTTTTGTTGAACCCTTCCATGAGCTTGATGGACGCTTAGGTTACTACCTTGGGGCTCATCTTGATTACTATCAAAAAACTAAGTTGCGTTACTACTATTATGACAACAGAGCGGAACCACTGGCTATTAATTCTTTGCGCTTGTATGGTTGGCGAACGAAATTTCACTCCATTGCGGGACAACACAATTTTAATAATGACACCCGAGTTATTGGTCAATTACTAACCGGCAGTAGTGCGATGGGAGAACGCATTGTTTTTATTGATTTTGATGCCTGGTATCTGATGTTAAGCCATAAAATCGAAAAACACCGACTAAGCCTGCGATATGACAAGTTTAAAGTACGTGGAGATGATGCTCGGCCGCTTGATAACAACAATAGTAAGGGATACGGACTTACCTTAGCCTGGCGTTATAACTTGAATAAAAACTGGCAAGTGGGTGTCGAGCAGCATATCAATCAAAACAGCGCATTGAATCGTCAAACACTGGGCCAGACGGTAGAGGTTGATCAACAGCAAAGTCTGGCGGTTGTGCAGTTCCGTTGGCGCTAAACTTGCTCAAATTTCGGAACGGAATATGCTGTCAAAAAAAAAGCCGACTAAATTAGTCGGCTTTTGAAATAAAGCATCCTATTTTTCTAGAAAAAGCTGTAAACCACTGTTGCAGCAACTTGTGTATCAAGGTTCTCAGTATCGTCAAGCACGTCAGAGTTATGATCCATTGTTAAGGACAATTTTAGCGACAATGAGCCGTTTATCTGTGCGGAAACTGACGTTTCAGATTTTGATTTAGTATTGTCCCCGCCGACTTCAGTGCTTAGTAACTGTTTAAATGTTGCAGTATCCGAAATTTTCCATTGGTAATCCAGAGCGCCACGAACAATAGCACCGTTCTGGCTGGTTCCATCTGCGAGTTTAACAATAGAATAACCAGGGCCTGCGCTATATTCAAATTTGCTGGTGTCATCTTCCCACAGTTTTTGTGACCAACCTGCGGCAAGCGTAGATTGATAGTCGTAGCTACTGAATTTGTCGTCTTCATAGGAACCGAAAGCAAATAATCTATGATTAGGGTTTTCTAACTTGTAATTGCCCTGTCCAGATAGGAAGAATTTCTGCGCAGTAGTTTGCGATGCTGTTTCTCCGGATTCCAGAGTCACTTCATCTTTTTTGTATAAAGCTTCAAAAATAAAATCGTTGCTCCATTGGTCTATCTCATGATGAGCAGATAATTTTCCTTTGACCGAGGTCGTGTCAGTATTACCGGAAGTGGCAATCAAACCGAATTCACCGTCCATTTTAAATGGTTTAACTTCGTCTTCAGCACATACGTTTGCGGCAGCAAATAGGCCAAAAACAATTAATGATTTTTTCATCTATTATTTCCTTAATAAATTTTGATATATTGAGATTTTGAATTAGTTTGTATACGAATTTTTTTCTCGAGCGTGGGGCATTATAACCCATACATTGTGGAATTAAAAAAATTGATACACCAGTGTAACGGCTGTTTCGGTGTCCAACTCTTCTCTGTCCACCTCAATTCCACTATTGTGGTTCATAATGAATGATAGCTTCATCGCCAAGGCATCGTTTATTTTTGCCGAAAACGATGTTTCAGACTTAGTTTTGGTATACGCTTGATCAGCTTCACTGCTGAAAAATTGGCGAAAAGTAGCCAACTCTGAAATTCTGCGTTTATACTCCATCGCGGCTCGTACAATTACAGATTTTCCGTCCGTTCCAGACAATTTATCTACTACTTCAGATATGCTATATCCCGGTCCAATGCTATATACAAACTCGCTCGTTTCGTCGTGCCATAATCGTGCACTCCAACCCGCTGCAAAAGCTGCTTGATAAAGAAAGCCACTGAAGCGATTGTTTTCATACTCACCGTATAAAAAGAGGCGATGAACGGGGTTAGTGAGTTTGTAACCTACCTGACTGGAGAGGAATACTTTTTGTGCTGATGTTGATTTTGTCAATTTACCATCGATTTCTTTTTTATTCTCTGTGTACAACAGATCGCCAACAAGCTGATAGCTCCAATCTGTGAGTTCATGACTAGTATTTACTTTGGCGGTTAGTGTTGAGGTTTGGGTGTTTCCTTCTGTAAATAACATGCCAAATTCACCTGTCATGGATTTTTCATTTTCTATAGTCGTAATATGGCTGGGTTCATCCACAAGATAAAGAGACTGCATGATGTTCAGTTTTGCATTACTGGAGAAAGAAAATATTATGAGGAGTAGAGAAATTTTGTACATGTGAAGTTACTTACCTATAAGCCCTATTGGCATTGCTGGTTATTGTACAGAAAGTCCCCAATTAATTGGAGTAGAAACTCTGACTGTTTTTATGCAATGCCACGGTGAGCCATACAAAAGTATATATGGCTATGCTTTTCGGATTGCTGTTAGCTTATTTGTATTTACGAAATCGTGGACTCATAATTGCTAAAATACCATCGGCTTCCATCAAGCCGAATTTAACTGCATCGGCTAAATCTTCTTCGGATAAGTTTAATGATTCTAGCATTAGTGGTGTAATCAATTGACTCACGGTATATAAATTACTGTTAGCCAGAGCAACAGCAGCTCTTGCTGCGATATAAACAATTCCAATTTCCTTATTTTCCAGGGCTTTGTTTTCTCTGTGTATATTCAGTACCGGGAAATAAATATTCTCTGGCAAACGCCATTCAATTAATAATTCAGCACTACACTGGGCATAATGGAAACCCAAGACTTGATTCTGTAATTTCCAGGGGGAGGTGTTTTCATCATAGGCATTACATTTCATTGCCATATCCGGTACTTGAACGGCTACAATTAGTTCACCTAAGTTATGCAATAGACCAATCAAAAAGAAGCGTTCACTACCTCTGTGACGGATGATTTTAGCCAAATGTTTAGCAATCAGACCGCAATACACACTCTGCAACCAAAACCGCTTCAGGTCTATCACATCACTACTAAAGTGCTCAAATGCAGAACTTGCAGTTTCGGCCATTATCAAGTTGTAGAGCGCTTCCCCGCCTATCACGTTGACTGCTTTGCCGATACTGTCTATTTGAGACTCAAATCTAAATAACGGGCTATTGGCCAATTTTAGCAATTTGGAAGATAAGGACGGATCGAGCGCAATCAACTCACCGATTTGTTCCATACCAGAAGTTTTATCATCTAGCATCTCGCGAATGCGTAGGCAAATCTCCGGCAAGGTGAAAGATTGGGTGGCTGCCCTAGCGAGATCCTTAGAACGTAACGATGACATGAACAGATATACCAAAATAAAAACGGCATTCATTATAATCGACTGAGTATAAAAAGTGAGCTTCTTTTGAAAATTATTGTTTATTGATAAATACTCATAAAGAAATATGAGTTGATATTTGCAAACAAAAAGTTAGGGTGCTTTAACAGGTGGTTAACAGTTCAATTCACTAAGTAAAGAAATGGAAGGAAAATGGAAGAGTTATCCGGTTTAGATGCTTCATTCTTATATCTTGAAACACCAAAAATCCCTATGCATATTGGTGGGGTGTCGATAATTGAAGGATCGCTGCAGTTTGATGATTTTCGCCAATTTGTTCAAGACAGACTGCACACGGTGGATAAACTTACGCAAAAATTAGTAACGGTTCCAATGAGCTTGGATAGACCCTATTGGGTGGACGATCCGGATTTCGATTTAAGTCTGCATCTACATCGGACAGCGTTGCCACGTCCTGGTGGCTGGAAAGAACTACGCTATTTGGCCTCGCGTTTGTTTTCCCAACAACTTAATCGTGAACGTCCTCTGTGGGAGTTTATCTTTGTAGAAGGTTTAGACACAATTCCTCAGGTTCCCAAGGGTTCAGTGGCGCTGATAAGTAAAATGCATCATGCTGGCTTTGATGGTAAATCAGGTGCAGATTTAATGACCATGTTATATGACGTGTCACCTAAGCCTCGATTTGTTCCTCCACCACAGCCAAAAGTAGTAGAAGAGATACCAGGCCCTGTTGGCCTCATGGCAAAAAGTGCCTATAACTTTATAACGCGTCCCGGTAAGCTGCCCGGTTTGTTATGGGATACTGGAAAGTCTACCCTCAAAGCGGGGTATTTGACTCGAAGCCAAGGGATCAAATTACCTACCATGCCGTTTAGTGCACCAAAGACGCGATTTAACGATACGGTTGAAGTAGAAAGAGTGTGGAATTCGACGATACTTGATATTCATCGGGTCAAAGCACTGAGAAAAGTGATAGAGGGAGTGACGCTAAACGATGTAATTCTTGCCATTTGTGCCGGTGCTCTTAGACGTTATTTACTCGAGAAAAATGAGCTGCCGGACAAACCTCTTGTAGCTATGGTGCCGGTTTCAACCCGCACAGATGAAGAAAAAAATGCTATGGGTAATCAGGTTTCCGCAATGTATGTGCAGCTTGCCACAGACCTTGAAGATCCAGTTAAGAGGTTAGAGAAAATCCATCTCAATACCACGATTGGTAAACTCTACCAAGACGCAATTGATGCAAAAAGTTTAATGGGTTACGCAGAATTAATTCCATTTGGCTTAGCCGGAGTTGCAGCGCGTTTCTATTCTCGTGCAGCGATTGCAAAACATATCAATCCACCCTTCAATTTGGTGATCACCAATGTCCCTGGTCCTCAAATCCCCCTGTATTTGGCTGGACACAAATTAATTGTGACTATGGGAACTGCACCGATAATGGATGGAATGGGGCTTATTATGCCTATTTGTAGCTATAACGGCACAATTTCTATTAGCCCTACCAGTTCCGCCAACCTGATGCCAGATCTGGATAAATTGACGCGATACATTCGTGAAAGTGCCAACGAACTTGAGGAGGCAGTGCAACAAAAAATGAAAGAAACTGCTGCCCTCAAAAAATTATTAGAGCAAGATTAAC
>JBLHNW010000201.1:0-7090 GCA_047622205.1 Paraglaciecola sp. | reverse complement strand
TTTAAGACGGCAACGATAGGAGAGCTATCTAAACCGTTTTCAGTTGCCCATGCCATAACTGTTTTGCCATCCTTCTCAGGAGAACTTAAGTCTCTTTTAGGCATTTTTTTAACCAACAAAGTGCCGGTTGCAACTGCATTGTTTTTCATGGCTGTGCGGATAAGGCTGTTGCCACCGCATGAAATGCCTGAATAGTAGTCATTTAACTTAAGATTAAAGTCAGATTTAACTTTCTTCATCTTTTTACGAAGCTGACCTTTATCATCGGCTTTTACGATGGTACAAATATTTTTCAAGGCGTCATTAATATCAGCATGTGCGGTACCGGTCATAATTAAAGACGTAGCAGCGATGGCGATAGAAGTTTTAACAATTTTCAACATGGTCGACTCTCCGAGTTTAATTATTCATGAGCGGTTAATTCCGTCTCGTTGAAATCATTAAACCCGAATAAGTCACGTCGAAAAATCTGTTACCTGATACATAGGTATCAAGATGAATACTTACTCTTTTTCTGTGTAATAAAAGTAATCAAAATCAGCAGGTAGAGACTGTCCAGATAAATCCTGACAACACATACCTACAAAACTGCCGGTAAAATTCGCATCCGCACCTCCCTCTCCCAGTTCATCACACAACACACTGTAATCTAATGAAAAAGGCAATGAGACCCATGGTGCAGTTCCATCTTGATAGGAAAATATCAATAGGTCATATTCAACGACAACTTTCAGTTTAATCTCGTTATCGCCAGATAACAGAATAGGTTTATCTAAGGGATATTTACTGTGTACATCACTCACACACATAGATAAATCAAGGCCCCGGCGCCCCTGTTCATCCATGGTAATGTGCAAATAATAATATTTACGGCTGTTGTAATAGCAAACCAAGCCTGCCATTTGTTGAAAAGTCTCAGGCAGGAAGGCTATCTTTGTCTCAGCCTCAAAACAAAAGGCTTGTTGCCGTCTTGCAATAAGAGCTTGATGAAACAATGAGCCAAGTGATTCTTTGCCTTTTAAACGCAAATAGCCAGGCCTCTCTGTCAGTGACATTGTTGATTCTGGCAAAGGCACGCGCAGTGACTGAAATTCCAAAGGTAGTCTTTCCCTATCAAAATCCTCCAGCTGAATTGTTACCCTTTTCGGTGAACATAAGCTCATGTCCACTTCAGATTGACTGTCCGGCGAGTTTTTTCCTGAGGCCAATTCCGGCCAACCTTCATCGGTCCAAACAAGTGACTGAATAGCAGTTTCTCGACCCATTACCGAGCGCCCTCTATGAGGCAAAGGGCGGGAACACAAATAAACCAAATAACAATCACCGTTTGCGGTTTCTACCCAATCACCATGACCCGAACGTTTTATTGGATTAGTAGGATCGTTTGCCGAAGTAATAATCGGCCCTTGTGGATCGGATTGGTAGGGCCCGTCAATTTTTTTGGAACGGGCGAACGTAGCCACGTGATCTTTACCCGTTCCTCCTTCGGCCAGTAACAGGTAATAGTAACCGTTGCGCTTATATAAGTGAGGGCCTTCAGACAAACCAACACCCGTACCCCGAGATATATTACGAGCCTCGCCAATTAGTTTTCCATGTTGCAGGTCATACTCCTGCAACATTATGCCTCCGAAGTATTTGTCAGGATGCCAATTATTGCGCCCCGAGCTGGGGCGATGATCCCACAGCATATTCAAAAACCACGCTCGACCATCATCATCAAAAAATAATGAAGGATCAAAACCACTGCTATTGACGTAGCTTGGTTCAGACCAATCGCCACACATGTCGCTAGCGGTAACAATATAATTATGCGTATCCTTAACATCACCCGCAAAACGCTTTACGTCGGTGTATACCAGATAGAATAAGCCTTTGTGATAACTTAAACAGGGTGCCCAAACCCCACAGGAATCAGGATTTCCACGCATATCCAGTTGTGAGACTCTTTGCAATGGATAGGCGACCAAAGTCCAATTGACTAAATCTTTTGAGTGGTGAATCGACACGCCGGGGAACCATTCAAAGGTTGAAGTCGCTATGTAGTAGTCATCACCAACTCTCACTATTGATGGATCTGGATTGAAACCAGGAAGAATGGGATTCTGCGCTGTGGGCATAATTAAACCTTGTAATTGTCTATCCTCATGCTACCTCATAATGACGGTTTCAGCGGGAGTTTAAAGTAGTTTAGGTGGGGTATTTCAAGCCGAGTTTCCCATACAAGGCGGTTTCAACTAACATTCTTTGCCCAACAGAGCCACTTCGTCGCCTCTTAAAACCATCTAAACGTTTTTACATTGTTACGCCGATACATCTGTATAGATTAAAGATTTAAGAAACCGTTAGAGATCTGTAACGAAAAGTAATGGATACTAACTGGCATTATTCTAAATTGTGTAGCTAATTGCATAGCAATTTTTTTAACAAATATTATTATAATAAATCAAGCATTTGCGCTTACAAAAAGGCAGTTTTTATGGGATTCATGAGTTCAGCGTTTCGTTACACCCTAATTGTATCAATGGGTGGTTTTATATTTGGCTTTGATGCATCGGTCATATCCGGTGCAGTGGGTTTTGTTACAACAGAATTTAATCTGAGTACCTGGGAACAGGGTTTTGTTGTTAGCTCACCCACATTGGGCGGCATCTTAGCCACCCTCACAGCGGGAGCCATAAGTGACAGCATTGGCAGGCGCAAAGTATTGATTGTTATAGCATTCCTGTATTTTGTATCGGCCGTCGCCTCTGCTTTTGCGGATAGCTTTATGCTACTTGTTACGGCGCGGATTATTGGCGGCATGGCATTTTGTTCTCTAATGATAGCGCCTATGTATATTGCTGAAATTAGTCGGCCGGAAGCCAGAGGTAAAATGGTATCCGTCAATCAACTGAATATTGTACTGGGCTTTTCTGCAGCATATTTCGCGAACTACTTCTTTTTACAAGCCAGTGGCAGTACCAACGCAATAGTGCAATTTTTGCAGATTGATGTGCATACCTGGCGCTGGATGTTGGGTATTGAAGCCATTCCTGCCTTGATGTACGCACTCTTGTTATTCACGATACCCGAAAGCCCTCGTTGGTTAGTTCTCAAGAATCGTGACAAAGAAGCAGCTGAGGTCTTGGCCAAATTGATACCTCAAGAGGAAGTTGCTGAACAAATGACAGTCATTAAAGAGTCAATCGGAGGCCATCAAATACCACTATTACCCCGCTTGAAAATGCTCTTTAGTCCGGCGCTTAAACTCGCACTTGTCATCGGTTTGGTGGTCGGGATCGCCCAACAAGTTACCGGTGTAAACGCTATATATTTCTACGCACCGACCATTTTTGAGCAAAGTGGAGTGGGCACTAACGCGGCATTTATGCAGGCCATCTGGATCGGCATCATAAATGTAATTTTCACCTTAGTGGCGATGGCGTTTATCGATAAACTGGGACGTAAACCTCTATTGATAATAGGTCTGGTCGGGGTGGTTATAAGCATGAGCGTTTGTGCCTATGGCTTTAAGCAAGCAACTTATGAGCTTACTGCTGAATCTGTAATGGAAATGCCTGAACAAATTGAGGTTGAAAAACTAGCCCCATTATTAGGCGTGACATTCGACAATGATTTGGACTACAAAAATGCCCTGCGCGAGGCCCTTGGAGATAAAAGTTTCAACGCTAATCAGGCGACACTAATACAAGCCGCAGCAGACATGAATGCAGTGCTAATTATGATTGGCATATTGGGTTTTGTCGCTTCATTTGCGGTATCCCTTGGTCCGGTAATGTGGGTTTTGTTTTCAGAAATATTTCCCAATCAGGTGCGAGGTGTCGCAATTTCCTTTGTTGGCATTATCAACAGCATTATCTCTTACACCGTACAGTTGGTTTTCCCTTGGGAACTGGCGAATCTGGGCAATGCCTTAACCTTCTTAATTTACGGTTTGTTTGCTCTGGTAGGTTTAGGCTTGGTAATGTGGCTACTACCGGAAACTAAGGGTAAAACTCTTGAAGAATTGGAAGTACAACTTTCAGGAGGCAAGATTGAGCCTGCGCTAGCCAATGGCTAAAACAACATATGGCCCTAAATAAGAAAATACGCTGGGGTGTTATTGGTGCGGGCAGAATTGCCCACACCTTTTGTAAAGATATGGCTTTTTGCGAACACGCAGAATTATCTGCGATTGCAGCTCGTTCTCTGCAATCCGCACAGAATTTTGCCGATATTTATGCAGTAGACAAAGCCTATGGGGCTTATCAACATCTTTATGATGACCCTCAAATAGATGCAATCTATATTGCCACTCCACATAATTTTCATTTTGCACAGGCCAAAGCATCTTTATTAGCCGGTAAACATGTGTTGGTAGAGAAACCAATAACGGTCTCAGCACAACAATGCGCTGAGCTTATTGCCCTAGCCAAGGCGCAAAATTGTTTTCTGATGGAAGCCATGTGGAGCTATTTTTTACCCACCATAATTAAAGCTAAACTTTGGTTTGATGAAGGTCGAATAGGCAACATTGTTCATATAAAAGCGGACTTTGGTTACCCGGTAGCCTATGTTCCGGGTGATCGCATGTATGAACCCACTTTAAACGGTGGTTGTTTGTTAGACATGGGAATTTATCCACTGGCCCTGGCACAATATTTTTTATGCCAACAACCTATTTCCTCAAGCTACAGCAGTCACTTTGCGTCAACTGGCGTTGAGGATGATTTGATTATTCTTGCCGATTACTCTGAAGCAAGAGCAACCTTGGCCACTTCATTTCGGGCAAAATTGCAAAATTCTGCCTATATAATTGGTGACAAGGGCTACATTGACATTCCGAATTTTTGGCGAGCAGACAGATGTTCATTATTTGCAATGGATAGCAAAGTTGATGAATTTATAGACGAGCGCAAAGGCTCAGGGTTTGAATTTCAAATTGATGCTGCTAGCGAAGCAATCAAACTGGGTAAACGCGAAACCGAGCTTATGCCACATAGCCTTAGCTTAGATTTGCAAAAACAAATGGATTCAATACGGGGTGCAATAGAAAACCAGCGCTCTCTGCAATGATGCCCTGCGCCTTGTTCAAGCCCTATCTTCCAGAACACGACCGCTTGAAAACTGATAACGCATGTTGCGATATACACATATATCCGTAATATCATCCGGGGTATCAGCAGGCATAGCACGGAAGTTAGTCGATACGCGATGGTGATTTTTGATTGGTAATACCCTATGCCATGAGTGTCCATGTATCAGCACTAATGTGCCTTTTTTAGGTGTCAGTACAATTTGCTCTTTGAAATCCTCATCTGGCTTACCTGCAGATAATTCTCCCACTTTGTGGCTACCAGGCATAATTAACACTTCGCCACCCACTTCTCCACCAACATCCATTGTGTACACCAGCCGATTCAGATTAAATTGATTAGCATTTTCTGGCGGACAATCTTGATGCCATGCCTGGCCTTTGCTGCCAGCTCTGGAAAACATTGCCATGCAATATAAAGTTCTCCAGTTCTCACCCAGTATCTGCCTGGATATTTCAATCAAGCTCTGATCCTGCTCAATTTCATCAAACGACTTAACTCCCTCTTGCTGGGGAAACCAGGGAATGACTTCGGTGGCAGACTTATCTATAAATTCAGGCGAATGAGAAAACTCAGGGGCGCTGCCATAATGTTGAACAATAATATTTTGCATTTTGTCCATTAAGCCCTGGTCGAAAAAATCAACTAGCTCCACATAGCCCTGTTGCCAAAAATCTTTACTTATTTTTGTAATGTTCATTGCAACTCCTCTTTTATCAGGCGTTTGAAAAACATATTCAAAACGCAACGTACGTTATCAGAACATAGTGAAAAAACGCGAATTTAATCGGGAAATTAAATACCACCAGTTCCTCCAATTTAATACCCTGATGACAAAAAAATAACAACTTAGCATTTTTAGCACATCGACAAGACAAAGCAGATTAAATCGCCGTTTGAGTCCTACTTACCCGCTTCGTCGCCCCATAAAACCATCTAAACGTTTTTACATTGAGAGAGCCACACATCTGTATACATTACATTGTTAATTTATTGTGAATGTTTTGCGTCAAGTTACTAACTGAAGTTTATGATTAAAAAAATAGGAATTCAGTTAGTTCATTGATAACAGAAATTATTGCTCTGTACACATTAAATAATGAGAACGTCACATATCACATAGATGGACGAAACCATTTACCTTTAAATGGTGTAGCAAAATAATAAGTGTGTAGATATAAAGTTTTTTAATTAGTTTTGCGGGAATTATTCCCACTTTTTGAAGGATAGGTTATGAAATTTAAATTAAATACTAGCCCTCTTACAAGAGCATTCCTGATAGGCTCGTTAGCCTTGTCTGTTGCTGCTTGTCATGAGGATCATGAAGACGCCCTACTCGAATCCGATGATACGGTTGTCACTCCACCACCTGCCCCTACTAATACGGCACCAACAGTAGATTCAACTAGTGTTGATACTGTAGAAGAAGGAAGTGCATATTCTTATACTTTCGCTGCCTCTGACGCGGAAGGTGACGCACTAACCATGTCGGCTTCAACATTGCCCGCATGGTTAACATTTGATGCTGCGACAGGCGCATTAACTGGTACGCCAGCAACCGCAGATGTTGGTGACCACGCTGTTACTTTAGATGTAAGTGACGGTTCACTTAGCGCCAGCCAGTCGTTTACAATTACAGTTACCGCTAGTGTTGTCGTTGGAAATACTCCGCCCACTATTACTAGTGCTGCTATAACAAGTGGAACAGTCGATGTTGCTTATTCGTATACCCTAACTGCGACTGATGCTGATGGCGACACTTTAGATATGTCATCAATCACCTTGCCAACTTGGGGAGCTTTTGATGCTTCAACAGGCGTTTTATCGGGAACACCTGATTTGGCTGATAGCCAGGACGTAGAATTAATGGTCAGTGACGGCACTGACGCTGTTACCCAGGCGTTTACCATCGTGGTATCTGAAGCCGTTGAACTTGGCCCCGAATTACTAATTAACGGTAATTTCGAGAATGGTGCTGAGGCTTGGACACTTCCAGGCGATGACACTGACAC
>JBLHNW010000200.1:0-7123 GCA_047622205.1 Paraglaciecola sp. | reverse complement strand
TGTACTCGTGGACCACAGCATAGCAATGAGCCCCGCAAAGTCGCCATGTACCTGAGCCAAGAGCTATCGGCAGCTCGGTTGGTGGAAATCGCGGATTATTTCAATTTAAGTCATTATGGTTCCGTTGGCTTTACGACCCATCAAATCCGCCAACGCAAAATGGAAGACCATCAATTTGAACGTAAACTCAGCGACCTAATAAAAGCGCTGATAAAATCTCACAATTGAAGTAATAGCGCATCAATAGCTTTACCCTCCTTTGAATAGTTTTAATGATCAAATGACTTGACCCCTTTGGTCCTAATGATCAAATGACTTGACCCCTTTGGTCCTTTTGCAACTGTATAGTGGCATAGTTAATTTGGCCACCTAATAAGAAATGGTGATTACTGGCTTAAATGTGAAGAAATCGACGACGTTCCTGTTTTGGCTGAATTTTGTGATGGTGATTGGTATTTTTGTGGCTTCCAGCAAGCATACAAAAGTAACAAAGTTGAAATGTTGAGCGAAGAATTGAAAGTAATGCTGGTAAAATTGATAAGTTCCAAAAATAGTAAGTCACATTTACTTTTGGTGGGACAAGACGCGAAAATAATATATTTAAATTATTATTATCAATTACTTAAACAACAAGTTAATCTCCCGCCAGCTCCACTAATCCAATAAATTAAGACGCTCAATGGCGTCTTTTTTTATGCCTAATTGCATGGCCAGCCATTGCAAATATAGTCAAATGACTCTAAATATTTGATTGAATTACAACGAGTGTCTGTTTAATTATTTTTAATAGTGCCCACACCAGTAACCTGAATTGTCACAGAACCGATCTAACAGGCAGTACAGGTGAAAAAGAACTGTTAGGGGCTAGAAGTGCTTTCCTATTAGGAAGTAGGTCTTCTTATGATAAGCGCGCGCTTTTGGTAAACATCAAGTCTGTTCTAGTACAAAATATGAGGGCAGAAAGAAGTGCTCTGCCAACTGGTAGTATCGCGACATAAATCAGTTTCTTAATTCATCACGAACCTGAAGCAACCTGGTATAACTTGAGTCTAGTTTCAGGTTATTGATGTTCGCTTCCAGTATCTCTACCGGGATATTGAGCAGGTTGGCCAGTTCTGTTTTGGCGTTGCCGTCCCCGGCTATGACAAACCCAAAGACATCGCGGATAACGTAGGGCCGCAATCGCTTCAATCCGTCTTCTTTAACAATTACGTAGAGCTGCGCCTGAGCGATCCAGTCAATAATCTGTTGAAGCTGAAATGCGGTGCGTACCCATATCACATATGGATTGTACTCGGCCAGGGACTGACAGTTGTCGATACCCATCTCCTCCAGGCGTCCTCGTTTATCGATGGTTAAACCTTCAATCATTACCAGTGAAAGATTGGTCGGTTGGAAATCCACCGCCGGGGGGCTTTGGCGACTCGATGCAGCGCTGATCTTGTCCCGTGCAATTTTAGCCACGAATGCGAGAAAGATATCCGGTTGTAACCCGATACCAAAACCCATTACCGCGAGAATTCTAGGGTCGTCGTCAACTGAAATCGCAAGAAAATGTCTGACTATACCGGCAACAATGACGGCTAATAAAACATGATAGGACAGAAAATAGAACAGTATCGGTTGAACATCGAAATTATTGATACGCCTAATTAATCGCAGACTGACAATGAAATATGCGCCCAGAGCTGCCATCGAAATCGTTATCATGGTACCTATCTGGTAATCTTTTAATTTATCTACGTCTTCAGAGTTTTGGTGCGGACTGAGGAAAAAATTCCAGTTACTTAGCAGCTCCTCGGAATCAGCACCTAGAAAAGCGCCTAGTGAAAACAAGAATACCAGTACGGTAAAAAATGTAATCGGAATGGGGTATCTGGACGAACTCAACAAATGCCGCCCCGACATACCCTTGAAGTATTGCTTGGCGATAACAGCATATGCCGTCCTTCCTATAGCTTTGTCCTCAATGGCTACAAGTCGATCGTGACAGCGCTCCGCCGCTGAGCCGCCGATGTAACATACCAGCGGGATGACCGCAGTCAGAATGACGGAGAACGCTACCATTAACAGTAAGCGAAAATCGCTTAGCGTGGGATGAAGCAAGTATGCAATTACCACTATGACGGCCGCGGGTATTATATAGTTAAGATTATTCTTGGTGTCCCCCATTGGAACCTCCTGGTCCAGCGACGATGATTATACTGCCGCTATTTTAATATTAGGAAGAATAAAGCCCCTTAATCACTCTGAACTTGTCCTAAATTCTCTTCTTCCGCTGAAAACGTTTCCGACTACTATCTCTTTTTGAGCATCAGCAAGCCGACCCCACATCGTTGCTAGTCTACACAGTAAATACGCGGCACTAAGACCGTGGCAATGGATCCCAGAGTGCTTTCCATAGATTGAGGGTTACTGTACTGATAAATTAAAGGGAATTTATCATATGCTAAAAAGTAGCTTATGTATTATGAAAATGACAGCAACCAAGGTAATAAATATTGCCAGATTAGCTAGTTTAAAGATGAATTTAAAAGGATGATTTAAATTGTATGTCTTTATTTTCGCTTATTTTTACTAGGTAACACTAGAGATTAATGAGTGAGATGCTGGATACCGTGAGCAAGCCATCATATAATTTGGCCGAAGCGCTTGAGAAAAACTGCTGCCGTGGTAAAACTGTAAAACGACGAGTGGCGTAACCTATATGTTTTAATGGAGAATTAACGTGAATGATAGTCTCAGAAGGCGAGTACGAACTCATATTAAACACGGCGAAGGCAGTATCAATCATATGTATCTGGACACTGTAGGCAAGGTGACAGTCGGCGTGGGTAACATGCTCCCAGATATTGAATCGGCAAAGGCGTTACCTTTTGTTCTGGAAGACAGTAGCGAGCCTGCATCCCAGGAAGACATAAAAAATGACTTCGAAAATGTGAGTGAACAGAAATCGGGGATGTTTGCCCGGCGCTACCATGATTACACCAAATTGGTGTTAACTGAGAAAGACATAGACACATTACTCGATACGAGAATCGATGAATTTGAACGGCGATTAAATAAAGACTTTTCCAATTATGAAAATTGTCCTGGCGCCGTTCAGTTAGGCTTATTGGATATGGCATTCAATTTGGGCAACAGTGGCCTGGTAAACAAATTCCCTACATTTTGTAAAGCTGTGAAAGCCGAGGATTGGGAAGCCTGCGCAAGAGAATGTAAGCGACGCGGGATATCCGACGACAGAAACGCAGAGACCAGCGCATTGTTCCGCGAATGCATGACAGATATCCCATAATTAATACCATTGAGGCTCCCTCATGTGCTCGATACGTATAAAATAGTTTGTCTCGAATTTCTTGTATCAATATCCGCGCCATGAAAATGGTAGCGGATTGCCTTGGCCTGTTAGTAGGAAAAGAAATCCAAAAGAGCTACTGCAGCACGTGCTTAAAGCAAGGTAGAAACTCTTCAAGAGGAAGATTACTCCAGGGGCACAGTTGGTGACAACTGAGGTAGTGAAATCGTGCAGTTAGCCGCGGATGTGATTTGTAAGATCGCAGGCATTGTGACGATTCTTTTCATCAAGTTCCAAATTCAAATAGTTTTCACACACCCTGTGCCATTTTACGACAATAGTTGACTCCGTGACAGGGCAACCGAATCTTCACGTAAGTTGTCTCCCGCAAGACGGGATTGAACTTGACTACGTCTTAGCTCAGAGGCTTGGATTGATCAGTAAGTTGTCAAAAAGACACGTATTGCTTGTTGACTAGCCAGAGGTTCATCTGTGTTATTTGACTTATATTCGAGGTGTCATCCTGGTAAATAGAATATTCAGACTTGTACTAATATATTCACCTACGTGAACTACCTCTGGCAAAGTTGCTCTGATTCCACGCAGCAAACAATAACCCACCGCTACAAACTAAATCGCGGTCTGGAGCAATACCTTGGTGTATCTTATTGTTGTTGAGTATTATGTCCCTAACCCACGTTTAAAATGATTCGAGTTATATAGCACAGACTAATCCACCGGTTACAATACCACCTAAAATACCTAACCAATTGATCGATAAATCTGCCTTAGGCGGACTTCGCAGTAGCTCAATAAATTGCCCGTTAATTTCTTTGTACATGGTGAAAGCTTTTTCATAGCCTTCAGCATAAGCTCTGGATTTTTGCTCCTCTAACACGAACTTCTCGTCTTTGAGGTTTTTAATTTCGGTATTTAAACCATCGATCTTATCTTTCAACTCGGTTTGAGCTTGGCACGCCACTAGGCTGTCCTTAGCATTAATAGCGAGTTTGGCATAATCGATTGGCATGACTAATGACGTGATTTTCCAGCTATCGCCCTTCAATGGCACATTGACAACCCGTATGGTTGGAATCGACTCTAGGTTATATGCCTCTTTAAAATTGTTCGCAATTTGCTGTTCATCTACTTCAACAATAGTTTCCTTTTTAGTGGCTTTCAAATTTGCTTCAATTAATACGATTTTTGCTTTGTAATCTTCTATTCTTTGTTCTTTTTTTACTACTTGATCCGATAATTTTTTTTGCTCCCCTGTCAATCTAACTACTTCGTTTTCCAAAATAGTATTTTTCACCTCCATTTGTTGTTGTTGTACTTCTGCTGCCTTAGCTTTTTCTAATGCATCTTTCCAAACCGTCCAATACTGATAGCCCGCTATCATCACCATTAATATGAGAATCCCAAACACTATATCTTTAATACTATTCATGGTTTTGGCCTTCTTTGTGCTTCAGTATATAGGTTCATTATTCAGCGAGTAATGTATAATTATTGCGATTAACGCTGTTATAACCGCATGCTCGGTCTACGTCGTCCAAACTGCCATTTAGTAGGTCAAATGCGACTGAAGTGCCCCCGGCAACAGGATCCTTTAGCTTTATCTCTGTTTGGGTATTGTCTTTAAGCATACGCAGTGTTGCTTGAATTCTAACTGCAGAATTTTCTGCTAACTCAGCAGCAATATTGAAGTTCTCTTGTAGTAATGACATGGTTTTATCCTTTAGTGGTTCATAAATATGGAAGGTGAATACTTAGATGTGTTTTCCCTTTCCATAAACAGCATTTCCTTAATGCTTTGCTGTCTTTATAGATTTAATTTGATGATACTTAATTGTAAAGCGTTCGGTGCATGTTATAAAAGTACATCAACTATATAGTTGAAATCAATAGATAAAACAATGTGCTATTTGAATCAACAGGAGAGTATTGGTCCCCTATTTAGCAAGTATCCAATTAAATTCTTCGATTTTCTGTTTTGGTTAAATTGCATCTGACACTTAAAAATTGAAAAATTGGGGTCAGGGTCAACTTAGGAAATAACTGGGGGCAGAGTCTGAGAGATCCCCACTACATCATTAAACACCAGCACCCGCTAATTTACATGGACACCCATTGTAAATATTGTCAAATGATTCAAAATATTTGATTGAATTACGGTAGGGTGTTTGCGTGATTTTCCCGAAAAAAAGTTACCGTCGATAAGGAAAATGCACTCACTAGGTTTAACCAGAGCTTGGCGCACTTTAATCACTATACAATCCAGATAAACAATCGGGCACACCACATACAGAGAAAATGAGTCTCGCATTAGGCTAGAAAATGGTGCGTAAGTGATTCATCTGAAGAGTAATAGAATGGTAAAATCAATATTGATGATGTTCTGTTCGATTATGGGCACTTAACCAGACATCCTGGGCACTGACACTTAACCAGACATCCAACATAACACGCTTGTTCAAAACATAAAATCGAGTCATGTTTGAATGGCTGTTCTCAGGGCTTTCAGATGGAAATCCGGTTAAATATCCTCAATTTCGGTTTGTTTTAGCTAAATTTGGGTGGAAGCAGTGGGTTTGCTGAATACGCAGACATGACGATATCAGCATCATCTGATGCCGGGGATTGGAGCAGGTAAATTGACTAGCGGCTTTAAGCGCGGCTGAGTAAAGCTCTTGCCGTACCCATCCCTCGTAATCGTTTGTGATTGGTGTGGACTTTAAATTCATTCATCATCAGCTCTGCCCCTGCGGCATAACAGAAGTGTTTTTCGAATTCTGTGGTTAAGGTGAGCCATTGCTCTGAATCTAGTCCCAAACATTCAAGGATTGGGCTTTGCTTGCTGTCTATATACCCGGCTTTGCCTTCACGAATACACCGCCCTGTTGTATCAACCAGCTCACAATAATCCTTGAGGTGATAAGCAATCCCCTTCGGCATGTTTAGTCTGTGATTACCGATAAAGGGCATGAGAGTTGTGGGTTGAGGCTTGTTCTGCTTAAGCGCCCGTATCCTTTTTTTAATACTGGTGTGTCTGGCTGTTTCGGGAGTCTTGTCCATCCTGGCCCGAATGGGATTTAAATCCACATAAGCCATGCAGGCCAGTACCGCACTCTCATCCAGTAGGGCTTGTGATTTAAAGCGCCCTTCCCAGAACCTGCCGCTACAGCCATCTTCTTTGTTCGCTTCCCGGGCGATATATTCATTCAGGTCACGCATAAACCAGCTGATATCATATAAACGACTGCGGTATATCTCTACGGTTTCAGCAAAGCTGATATCTTCGCTTGGGCTGAGCGTGTCACCTTTCACAAATTTCTGGGTCAACAAGGTGCCGTTATGCAGATTGTGGTAACGCCTTAACACCTCATCAACCGACCATGCTAAAGCGGCGTTTTTATCTACATGCACCACCACATGAGTATGGTTGCTCATTACCGCATAAGCAGCTACATCAATGGCAAACACTGAAGCTAGAAACAATAAACGCTCTTCCACCCAGCCCCGTCGGTGCTCAAAACTTTGTCCTGAATAAGCGTCTGTTCCACACAAAAAAGAACGCCGAACACAGCGGGAAACACAGTGGTAATAAGGCGTATCGATTAAACTAATTTGATTTTTACGCGCCTGAGGCATAAGTCACCAGTCCTTTGGTTTTGAATCCTTATTTAAGCCTAGGACAAGGTCGAATTTTTAGCAAATTGGAATGGGTGTCTCTGTAAGTACTGTAAGTACTGTAAGTACTGTAAGTACTGTAAGTACTGTAAGTACTGTAAGTACTGTAAGTACTGTAAGTACTGTAAGTAC
>JBLHNW010000199.1:0-7208 GCA_047622205.1 Paraglaciecola sp. | reverse complement strand
CTGGATGAAAGAGGGATTAAGAATTGGCTTTGTGCAACCGAAAGTGGTTTTGCAGGGCTTTGAGAATTCAATTCTTAGCTTTATTGATAAAACTCCCGAAGCAAGCAGCTTTTATTTGCCCTTCAAAAAAATAGACGAACTTAAGCTCGACAAAAATCAGCAACATGACTTACTCATCCGAGCCAGAAAAGCTATTCAGCAAAGCGTATTTCCGGCCTATCAAAGTTTTTATGACTTTATGGTCAAGCAGTATATTCCTGGCAGCAAATCTGATATTGCCGCAAAGTCCTGGCCCAATGGTGAGAAGTATTACAATAACCGCAGCCATTATTACACCACCACGGACATGTCAACCCATGAAATACATCACTTAGGACTGAGTGAAGTGAAACGTATTCGGGCTCAGATGCAGCAAGTGGTTGATGAGTTGGAGTTTGATGGCGATATTAACCAATTTATTCAACATTTACGGACAGATCCCAAATTTTACGCTAAAACGCCTGAAGAGTTGCTCAAGCAGGCCTCTTATATAGCTAAAAATATTGACGCTAAATTACCTCAATTATTCTACAAAATGCCCCGTACTCCATACGGTGTTGCACCGGTGCCTGAAAACATTGCGCCAAAATATACAACCGGTCGTTATGTTTCACCGACCCGTAACGATCAACCTGGGTATTACTGGGTCAATACCTATGCTCTGGATAAAAGACCCTTATATGCACTAACTGCATTGACCTTACATGAAGCTGTGCCTGGCCATCATTTACAAATATCACTAGCCAGTGAAATGCAGGATGTGCCAACGATGAGGCGTCACACTTATATTTCTGCATTCGGTGAAGGCTGGGGGTTATATGCAGAATTTCTTGGCAAAGAAGTCGGTATGTATACCGACCCATATGATGAATTTGGTCGTTTGAGTTATGAAATGTGGCGCGCATGTCGACTGGTAGTTGATACCGGCATGCACATGCTAGGTTGGTCACGGCAGCAAGCTTTAGATTATATGCTGGAAAACACCGCCTTATCAGAGCATAACGTAAAAACCGAAGTTGACCGTTATATCTCTTGGCCTGGCCAAGCCTTGTCTTACAAAATTGGCGAACTCACCATTAAAAGGTTACGTAAACAGGCTGAAGAGGAACTCGGTGATAAGTTCGATTTACGCGCTTTTCACGACGCCGTACTCGCCTATGGCTCTGTCCCTCTATCAATATTGGAAGAAAATATTGAAAGCTTTATAGAGAATCAACCATGATAATGTTTGGGATAATAGGCTGTTTAGTCTTAATCTTAATATTTTTTGCTATGCGTGTGCAAAGTACTAAGAGTGAATTGCGCAAGATTAAGTTTGAGCTAAAAGCTTTGCGAGGCCACGCTAAGCACTCACTGAGTTCGGTGATGTTAATGTCTAAACAACTCCAGCATTAATACTGTCAAAAGCTTGAAGCCCTGCATCGCCATGGTGTCATATATGGTGACGACCTCGCTGTTGTTCAGTTTATTATTGAAAGCATCGAATATGTGGCTATGAACTGCTGCGAAAAACAAGCCACTGTAGAAGAGTCGATTAGTAACGCGCTTAAAGACTACGACCTAGATATGACAACAGTTCAACAATTTGTAGCTCACCAGTCTGTTGAAATACGAGTGGCGTGGAGCAAAAATACCTTAGATGGGTTTTTGGCAGCCTGTAACAACCTCCTTATGGAAAAGTTCAGAAGTTGTGATTGAAGAGAAAATTGTCTGAAAATTTGAGCAATAACAAATCGAGATAAAATTAACTCCATATATATCCAAGTGAAAATTTGAACATTTAATATGTATACCCGCGCTATCTCAGTTAACCTTTAAGATTTTGCCGCTTTCAACAATACCTCAAACTCTCTCGTATTCACTGGCATTATCGACAACCTATGGCCCTTTTTAACCAAGCCAACATCTTTGATATCATGCATCGTCTTGATTTCTTTGAGACTAAGTAGATTATCAAATTTCTGTTTAAATTTTATATCCACCATATACCAGCGTGGGTTAGCAGGATCAGATTTAGGATCATGGTACTTAGTTTCAGGATTAAATTGGGTGTGATCCACATAGCCCTCTTTCACGACCTCCGCTAAGCCAACGATACCCACATATTTGCAACTTGAATGATAGATAAACACCTGATCATTCAACTTCACCTGATCTCGCAAATAGTTTCTGGCCTGATAATTTCTGATCCCATCCCAATGTTCGGTTTGATTCGGCATATTAGCCAAGTCGTCAACGCTAAAAGCATCTGGCTCTGTCTTGAATAACCAATATTGCATAATATTTATCCCGTTTTATTTCTGACACTTAGCAAATTACTATAAAGCAAAACTTGCATCTATAAATTTCGTAAATATACTGTATGTAAATACAGTATATTTGTGACTATGAATTCTATTCTCAATGACCTTAAAAACAAGAAAATTGTTTGGCATGCTACACATAGCAAACCATTCTCTTGTGCTAGCACCTCTGGCTTTAATGAGCTGGATGCACAATTAGAAGGGGGCTTCCCCCAAAGGGGTGTGGTCGATATCCATAGCCCTGTGGGCATTGGCGAACTACGTTTGTTAATGCCATATTTGCACATACGGCAAAATAAAGATCCCAGACTTCTGATATTTATTGCGCCTCCAATGCAATTAAATCCTGAAATGCTCGCTGAATACGGATTAACCCTGTCGCAAATATTGATTATCCAGCCCCAGGAAGCAAAAAAAACCTTATGGGCGGCGGAACAATGTTTGAAAAGTGGTTGTTGCTACGGCGTATTACTCTGGCATCAGGCACTACAAATACACCATATTAAACGCCTACAATTGGCCGCCGAGCAAGGCGATGCTTTAAATGTAATTTTTCGTCGTCAACAAGAACTTAGCTTCTCACTGCCGGTATCGCTGGGCATCAAACTTGATGCTCATCCCCAAGGATTGAACGTACAGATTACTAAACGCAAAGGAGGCTGGCCACGGCCACCCTTCCCTTTAGATATGCGCCAACACTGGCCTGAATTAACCATTAGCCCTGCTGCTGGCAATATTTTGCGCTTCCCCATTTCAAAAGTCAGCTGATGACCCCTCTTTGGTTATACCTGCATTTCCCACATTTGCAGTTAGATACCCTACTCAGTCAGTCGCTCCAGCCACATCCAAATCTCGCTATTGTGATACTGGATGCACACAAAAACAGTGTATCGCAGTTAAATCAACAAGCCGTAGACGCTGGTGTGAGGCCTAATATGGGTTTGGCTACCGCCGCTGCGCTCAAGTCGGATTTGCAGGTGATCCCTTATCAAGTAGAAATCGAACAAGAAAAACTAGCTGAAGTTGCAGAATGGCTTTATTTGGTAACCTCTGACATTAGTTTTTACCCTCCCAATGGTTTACTGCTGCGAGTGCACAATATGTTGAATCTGTACGGCGGTTTGCAAGCATATTGGAGGGCACTGGAAACACAGCTAGCAGCCCTTAAACTCACTTATCACTATGCTACCGGGCACTCCCCATTTGCAGCCAGAATGCTAGCCAAAGCCGGGAAAAACCAAATAACGGCAGACAATCAACGGCTCAAACACCAAGTAGGCCGCTGCACATTGACCCAAACTGAATTAAACGAAAAAACGGTTCATAAGCTTAATCGAGTTGGCGTACATTTGGTTCAAGACTTGCTTGATATCCCACTACGGGATATTGCCAAACGTTTTGATATCGGACTTGTCACCTATCTCGGACGGCTGACTGGAGAGTTCCAACATCCGCTTGAGTTTTTTCACCCAGTCAAAAACTTCAGCCGTTACCTGGAGCTACTTTACGACATTGATAACATGCAAATACTTCAGCACCCTCTTAAACAACTATTAATTACACTGCAGCAATTTTTAAAAATCCGCGACCAGATTACCAATCAGATCGTCATCACTGTTTATCAACGTGATCAACCACCTTTGCCAATCGAAGTACATTCAGGTCAGGGAGAGTATTTGTTTGAGAAATGGCTGACATTAACCAGTCTTCAATTGGAGAACCTGCAACTTGCTGCTCCAGTATTTGCTATCGGTTTAACCACTGGTAGCACCCGTATAAGAAACCCTGACAAACTCGATCTGTTTGCTGGCACAAAAGGCACCTTATCCAGTTTACAATTAGTGGCTTTGTTACAAGCCAAACTAGGGCAAGAGGCTCTTACAAGTTTGTGTGTTGGTGATGATTTTCGCCCTGAAGTGGCCTGTATTTACGGCAAACCTTTACTCGAACAAACTACATCTACGACACTACAGGGGCTCAGACCCAGTTTCTTGCTCCAGACACCACAGGCACTAACGGAAAAGGTGTCACTTTTACATGGCCCGGAACGGATTTATTCGGGGTGGTGGGATAGTCAGCAAATAGTGCGTGATTATTTTATCGCTCGATCCGATCAAGGACGCTGGTATTGGGTGTTTAAAACCCCGGATAAAAAATGGTATCTACATGGAGTGTTTAGTTAACATGTCACTCTATACCTCTGGCATTCACTCTGAATGAATTATGCTGAACTCTTTTGCCAGAGTAACTTTTCTTTTCTGCAAGGCGCTTCTCATCCTCCAGAATTGGTGCTGAAAGCTAACTTTCTTGGTTATCAAGCTATTGCCATAACCGATGAATGCTCTGTTGCCGGAGTAGTACGTGCTTACACACTTATTAAACAAAACAAACTATCGATTAAACTAATTGTTGGCAGTTTGTTTAATCTCGAGCCTAATCTGCAACTCGTGTTGTTGTGCCCAAACCGCCAAGCTTACGCCGAATTATGTCGGATTATTACCAATGCCAGACGTCGATGTTCTAAAGGAAAATACCAACTCGATGAGTGGGATCTGAGAAGCGTAAAACATTGTCTGGCCATATGGCTTCCTCATGGGGACAAAGATATTGATAATCATTGGGCAAAGTGGCTGAAAAAAAACTATGGAGAAAGAATGTGGATTGGCTGTCAACGGCACTTAACCGCCAATGAGCAGCGCTACCTAAAACATTGTGAATACTTAAGCCAACAACATCAATTAGCGATTACTGCTTGTGGTGGAGTATTGATGCACAGCGTTGATCGCTTACCCTTACAACATGTATTAACCGGCATCAGGCAAGGTATCCCCGTATCCAGCTTAGGCAGGAAATTATTGTCTAATGCTGAGCGTTGTTTACGACCACTGGATAAACTCGCCAAGCTGTTCAAGTCACAGTGGCTTACTGAATCAACTAAAATCGCCCAACTCTGCTCTTTTAAGATGAGCGAATTGAAGTATGAATACCCTGCAGAATTAGTTCCGTCAGGCAAAACCCCTGCACAATATTTGCGCGAATTAGCGATTAAGGGCATGCAAATGCGTTTTCCCGAAGGAATGCCGTTTTCAATCAGAAGGATTGTGGCCAAAGAGCTAAGGCTTATCAGGGAGCTTAACTACGAATATTTCTTTTTGACCATTTACGACATAGTCCAGTTTGCTAAACAACAGCGAATTCTATATCAGGGACGCGGCTCCGCAGCCAACTCTGTGGTGTGTTACTGCCTTGAAATAACTGCGGCAGATCCACGCAAAATTAGTGTTTTATTTGAACGTTTCATTTCCAAAGAACGTAACGAGCCACCGGATATTGATGTTGATTTTGAACATGAACGACGAGAAGAGGTTATACAATATATTTATCAAAAATATGGACGGGAGCGTACTGCCATTGCCGCGACGGTTATCACCTATCGTCAGAAAAGCGCCATACGTGAAGTCGGCAAAGCTCTGGGGATCAACGAAACACAGCTAGATTTTTTTATAAAAAATATAAATCGCCGCGACAGGGAGCTTAATTGGCAAGCCCAAGTCACTGAGCTAGGTCTCGATCCGAAAGCGGATCAAGCTCGACAGTTTATTTCTCTGGTAAATGAAATAAAGGGTTTTCCTCGCCATTTATCACAACATGTAGGCGGCTTTATCATCTCCGCAGGTCCTTTATATCAATTGGTACCAATTGAAAATGCGGCGATGCCAAACAGAAGTGTCATCCAGTGGGATAAGGACGACCTGGAAAGCTTGGAATTGCTAAAAGTCGACATACTGGCCTTGGGTATGCTTACTGCTATTCGTAAGTGTTTTGACTTAGTGAAACTACATTACCAACGAGATTTAAGCATCGCTCAGATAACCAGAATGGCGGATGATAAAAATGTCTATGGGATGATCCAAAAAGCAGACACCGTCGGCGTATTTCAAATCGAGTCACGGGCGCAAATGAGTATGTTGCCCAGACTAAAACCGAAAACCTATTACGATCTGGTGATCCAGATTGCCATTGTGCGTCCTGGACCTATTCAAGGGGACATGGTACATCCTTTTCTAAGACGCAGAGCTGGTCTGGAAAAAGTCGACTATCCATCGGAAGAGATAAAGGAAGTGCTTAGCCGCACCATGGGGGTACCAATATTTCAGGAACAAGTCATTAAAATCGCCATGGTTGCTGCGGGTTTTAGTGGTGGCGAAGCAGATCAACTCAGGCGCGCCATGGCCAGTTGGAAAAAAAATGGAGAACTGATGAAATTTCAGCACAAGCTGATTAACGGTATGCTGCAACGAGGATATAAACAAGAGTTTGCAGAGCGTATATTCAAACAAATCTGTGGCTTTGGTGAATATGGCTTTCCAGAATCTCATTCAGCTTCGTTTGCGATATTAGCTTATGTATCTTCCTGGCTAAAACATTACTATCCGACTGTCTTTTACACCTCACTCTTAAACAGTTGGCCAATGGGCTTTTATTCTCCAGCACAACTTGTAGAAGATGCCAAAAGGCACCAAATCCACGTATTACCCATCTGTGTTAACCACTCCAAATACGATCATATTCTTGAAGAACATCAAGGTGACTGGGCAATACGTTTAGGCATGCGGCTGATTAAGGGTATGCCACGACAAGCTGCAGAAAAATTGGTCACACAAAAGCCAAAGGGAGGGTACAGGCAAGTCCATGAATTAAAACACTTAGGATTACATCGAAATCATTTTGAGGCTCTGGCCAGTGCAAATGCGCTAAGAACATTAAGTAATAATCGTTATGCAGCACGTTGGTCACTTATGGATAATGAGACTGATTTGCCTTTGTTTAGGGATCAACAATCCGCTGCGCTATTTAGCACTAAGC
>JBLHNW010000198.1:0-7268 GCA_047622205.1 Paraglaciecola sp. | reverse complement strand
AGCCCGCCTAACTTGTATCGATAGGAAACGCTGCTCTGATCGACCGGATTTAGCTGTGCAAACGTTAAACTGAATACTGATGTATTGTTGGGCAATGTTATTGTAGTTAATAAATTTATAGGTTTGCTAAGTGGGCTTGCGGAAGAATGTAGTGATACCGGACGGTTAAAAACTCTAAGTTCGGTAATGGTTGGTTGTTGTCGAGTCCGAACGTTTTCATCAATTATTGACTCCAATTTATTTGTTACTAGCGCTTTCGACGGGTCGAATATATGAAATCCTTTTGTCCCGCCAAATAGCACCTTGTTATTTCGGGTGAGGAGGGCAGCGCCTTCATTTAAATCATTGTAGGCCAATTTTTCAGGAGAAATTTGACGAATAATTCTTCCTTCCTTGGTTGATATTTGTGTTATTCCAGCCTTCATTATAGACAGCCATATATCATCTTCGTAAGCTATCGTCATTAAAATCTCGTTACCAGGCAGAATATTATCTTTGCTTAAATGATCAACGATTTGATAGGTTTCTTTATCTAATTTCAGAATACCCTGATTAGGGGAAGACAACCAAAATGCGTTACTCGTCTCCACTACGGAACTTAAATTAATGATGCTTTCTTCAAAATTCAAGTTCAACTGATTGAATTGTTTATTAACTAAATTATATAGAATCAGTCCTGAATTGGTAAAAAGCCACAGATTATGTTGGTTGTCTAAATAACTTGGCGTTACTGATTCAATATTTTTGTTGGCGAGTTCCAAGGATTCAACTTGAAATGTTATAGGGTTAACCCATCGTAAAAAATTATCAAAGGATCTAAGCCATATCTTATCTCCCAGGTAAGAAATTTTTTCTATATTTACACCTTCCAGTATAATGGATAAAAGCGATAGAGATTCATCATTTTCAATCTGATAAATATGCAATCCAACGCTAGTGGCAATCCAAATTCTGTTGTTTCCATCTATTTTAAGATCCCAAATACTTATATTCAAATCTTGTAAGTAGTGTTTGAATTCCGCAGTTTTTAGAGAGAATTGATTAATACCTCCGGACTGTGTTGCAATCCATATATTACTCTGATTATCTTCTGCAAAAGCCCAAATTACGTCATTGGAAAGAGTGTTTTTATTGTTTGCAGAGCGGGTGAAATGTTTTATGCGAGCGGCAATTTGATTATATTTGTATATTCCATCTGCATAAGTACCAAACCAAATCGAATCTTTAGAATCTCTGAAAATCTTAAAAATATACCTTGAATTCAATCCGGCCTTACTTGCATTATTATTATCTATTGAAAATACACTATTTTTCTTTCTGGAAATGATGCTTATACCATCATCTGTCCCGAGCCAAATTTTACCCTGTGTATCCCGCTCTATTGTTTGAACTAGATTGCTCACAATTGGGATAGTACTTCTCGTAGTGTAGTGTGTCGCAGTGCCAGTTTTAGAGTCAATAGAAAATGCGCCGGCGTCAGTAGCCAGCCAATAGTGTTCATCGAATCGTTTTAAGTCGTAAATATACCGAGCATCTATTTCTATATTCCATGGGTTCTGCTCTTTTAGACTAAATAAGGTATTGGACTTATGATCCAGTATGTATACCCCGTTATCTTTACTACCGATCCAAGTTTTTTCCTCGTCACTCATTATGGTTCTGATATCCGTGGGGAAGTTGGCCCCTTGAGACTTTAATGACAAAAAACTTTCAGTCGAACTGTTGTACTGGTAGATATCAGTATTGTCGGCTACCAATATCTGCCCATTGACGTTTAATCCAAGTGCTCTAATAACATTGTCTTTCAATTCACTGTTATGTTTGTTGAATAAAGTAAAATTGTCTTTTTCTGAATTGTACTTACTTAAGCCATTACGTGTCCCTATCCATAGCTCGCCTGCAGAATCCAATAATAAATGGCTAACGAATTGATCAGGCAAGCTGCCAGGATCCTTGATATCGTGATTATATTGCTTGAATTCGTAGCCATCAAAACGGTTTAGCCCTGATGTTGTCGAAAACCAGATGAAGCCTTGTTTATCTTCGACGATATCCGTCACGGTGTCTTGTGATAAACCATCAGCAACGGAATAATGCTCAAATGAAAAATCTAAAACATTGGAATGGGCTTTTGTGATCGTGCAGATGCTTAGTAAAAAGCTAAGGAAATAAACGCAGATATGTTTTGAATAAGGGATATGCACTTCTCGCCTGTTGACAGTTATTAGCTGCCTTATAAATCTTTATAAACGGTAGGCCGCATGTCCCTTTAGCCTAAGTAATAAATATGCCCAATTTTTAACAGCTCTACAAGGTTTAATCGCTCAAAACTATGAATGGACTGGTTAATTACTCTTGATTGTTCATTTTTTGAGTTATTCATGTGTTTATTGCAAATATTGAGTGTTAGTTTTAAACACCTCAATATTGCTAATGCTTCTACAATCAAACTCTGAAGAAAGATCACTGTTGTCATCACTGTACAAAATGAGCTCGCCAAAACCACGTCTTAACATCATTAAGTCATAAAACTGCACAAAGCTTTCAAATTCAAGTTCGGAAATAGATTGGATTAGACGATGACTGTGATCAAATTTGCTGTCTTTGTTGCCAATTGCCATCCATAAACGTTGGCTTTTCATACTTAGATTAGTGTCTTTTTCCTGAAGCTGTTTAATGACGCCTCGTTTGATAGAAGTCCAAATAGTTGAAAACTCTTGAATGTCCTTTTGGACATTGACTAAAAACATGTGAATGGCCTCGACCAATTGTCTTGCAGAAGCGCTAGGCGACTGGATATAAAAACTCATTCCAGGGTGTTGGTTAAATGGGATATAACCGCTACCCACCAAATAACCTAATTGTTGTTTTGTGCGAAGTTGATTAAAAAAGGGGCCAGCAAGAAGCTGTTCGGTCAAAATTGATAGTGCAATGTCACTAAGAGCAGCGCCGGGAGTTTGGAAAAAAATCACCACAGCTGCATCTTTATGCTCGCAGGCTACTTGATGTATTAGGGTAGGTTGGCTTCGTAAGTCCGCCACACCTCGATGTATTCTATCACTGCTGGTTGAGATAGTGCTCAATTGTGCTATTTCCTCAGAAAATATCGAGGCCTGATGTAGTTGCCAATCTCCGTAAATAAATGCTTCGAGATGGAATGAATCTAGTAACTTATTTTTGACTTTTGATATGTCTTGAAGGGTTGCTTTTTCGATTGTAGATGCCATCTGCATGGGCGAATAACTGTGTTGCTGCATGATGACAGATAGGCACGAAAATAGCCGGTTGATTGGTTTGTTCAAGAGACTATTAGTCAGACTTTGCCATTGTTTTTCACGTACTTGTTCAAAACAAAACTGGAAATTTTGTTGTTTAGTTATTTGTCGAATCAACTCACTACTGAAATCAAGTTGCCTCGCGCTAAATCCATTGGTTTGTAGCGAAAATCCACCTTGATGTGGGTATAGGTGAAAATGTAATCCAGCAACATTTGCCTGATAGTACTGCTGATTCAGTTGTTCATTTAGTATGGCAATCCATAAGCGTTTAAGGGTCACCAATTCAAGGCCCTGAGTAACAGCATCGCAATCAAAAGACAGAAAACAATCACCTTTAGGTTGCTTAAATTTATGATCTTGTCCAAACCAAACATCCAAGCCTTTCCTATGAGTGATTTTTACCGGTAAACGATATTCTTCCAAGAGATTTTGCGGCTTCACGTCAATCTCAATATAAGGATTAAGTGGGGGTAAGGAGAGAGAATCAATTGCTTGTGGCTTTAATAATTTATCAACAAGTTGCTCTGACAAAACGTTAACGCTGTAAGGCGTTTCATACCAGTTAGCGATTTGGTTACTGACACAATTTGGCTGAACAACCTTTAAGCGCATGTTTTGAGGAGTAAAAAACGTCAGTAATTGATTGATACAGGCCGGGTTAGGGTGATCCAATATATAATCGCCAGCAAGTAAATGCTCTGTTGGATATTCAAACATTGAATTTGATAACTTTAATGCCTCTTCAATAGGTTTAATTTGGTCACCAAAGTCCCAAATTAATTGGTTTAAAATTTTAACTTCATCGATCCGCCACAAGTCGACTTGTTTTTCTTTTAATAAACTGAGGTAATAAAAAATTGCGTTGAGAACCAATTCTATTTTGTTCAGTCCGACTTTCGTTAGTTGAAGATTGATGTTGAAATCTTTAAAATTTGAGCCTTCGATGCCACCGCCGGCACTTAAATTAGTGGCCCAGTTTTGCTGCTTCAGATATCCAAGCAAACTTCCTTGGCCCTCATCGCCAAGCATATGACTGATGACACTTAGTGGTTTCTGTCGATAAAGCGCTAGGGTGCCAGGTAAAGCAAAAGTGACAATTAATCGTTGCGCTTGCTTTAGAGGTTCAATATTAATTTGTATGCCTAATTGGCTTGGCAAGTAGAGTGGCGGGAGTGTTTTAGTTTCAACTTTTTTAGTAACTCTCCAACCAGAAAATGCATGTTCTAACAGCGACAGGCTATCTTCCAGGGCGTTATTACTGATCAAACACAAGCATATGTTGTTTGCTCGATAGGTGGCTTGGTGCAGATTTTTTAACTTAGTTTGCAGTTGCTGCAGATCAATATTGCGTAAAGTTACGTTATTACCAACAGAGAATTGACTAAACGGGTGGGCCGGGTTGCAGGTTTCTTTATGTACTTGGTACAACCTGCGTAAATCGTCTTTTTGTTTAAGCTTGAACTCGGCGTCAATAGTGTTAATTTCGCTGTCAAGCCGTTCCAAATCAAAAATGGGTGAACCAAGCATGTTGGAAAAATGACATAAGCTGTCTGACAAATGTTCAACTGGTATATCAAAATAATAACTTGTGTACTCTGTGCCAGTTGCGGCATTGATACTGCCGCCATTTTCAGCTAAAAAATCAGAAAATTCATCGGCTTTTGGAAATTCTTTATTGCCAAGGAATAACATATGCTCGAGTAAATGACTTAAGCCAAGAGTGTCAGGGGGATCATTAAAATGTCCAGCCGCAACAGTGGCGGAAACCGCATTTCTCCCGCACTGTTGATCTTCAACAATAAGTACTCTTAGACCATTTTTTAATTCACTATGCAAATATTGGCGACTGTCAAATGCACTTTTTAGCAAAATTTTTTTACCTAAACTGTTGTAGCCCAAATAAGCATAACCTAAAAACTTTCAACTCTCGGATTTTTATATGATTTTTTTGCTATATTTAACCTACAGAAACGTTAACTTTCCGAATATCATGCAGATCATTATCATGCGTCACGGCGATGCTGAACCCCTGAAGAAGAACGATATAACAAGAAACCTAAGCCACTTGGGCGTACAACAAGCTATGGAGGCAGGTAGATGGTTAAACGAATATTATTTGACATCGAACGGAATCGATGCGGCCTTTGTGAGTCCATATTTTCGTGCAAAGCAAACATTTGACCAGCTTAAATTACACGTAAACGTTGGGAAAATGCAGGTTGTGGAGGATATTACTCCGGATGGAAATCCACGACTGGTGCATGATCATATCGACTACATGTTACAGGAAAGAAAGCTAATACAAAGTTTATTGATTGTTAGTCACATGCCATTTGTTAGCTATTTAGTTGATGAATTATTGAGCTACAGGGAGTCTCTACTTTTTGCCACTTCCAGTCTGGCAATCATTGATTACCCAAGTTCTAAACTTGTCGAGGTTTATCACCCGCAATGTTAATACCGGTATACACACAGAAGTTTTGTCCTGATCAACCGGTTTGTTGGCCTTTTTAGACTAAATTGGATTTTAATTAAGTGTTAAATGCGTCAGTTTTCTCGAGTGTCAGGAGAATTTGGGTGTTATTTTAACCGTTTTTAAAATTGTTTTAATAACCTGGAAAAATCTGCTTTAGATTTTGCGAATGACAACCGATAAGGTGGTATGTCTGCTAAATCATTGCCGGCCTCATTAAAAAGAGTGTTGGAACATCACGTATCCCAATCGCAACTGACTCATGATGACGAGCTTCAGGGTATAATTGAGCGTTTAACAACGCTGAATGACAAGGTGGAAATGTTTAAACAAAAAATAAAACAGAATCGTATAGCAAAAAACAGCAAAAATTCACTATTGAAATAAATTCTTCCATTACGTATAAAATTTTAGGGCCTATCAGTGTTTAGGTTGTAGTCTTCCTGACGAAAATATTTAGGCATTACCCGCACAGTTTTCACCATATTATCTTTCATCTCCAGTATTTCGATAGGATATCCGGCCAAGCGCAAACTGATATTCGCTTGGGGAATATCCTCTAAATATTCCAGGATTAAGCCATTCAAGGTTTTTGGCCCTTCAGTGGGGAAATTCCAATCCATTTCTTTGTTCAAATCTCTGATATTGGCACTGCCATCTAACACTACGCTGCCGTCTTGTTGGACGTTCGCTTCTTTACTGTGGTCAGGCAAAATGCTAGTGGTAAAGTCGCCAATGATCTCTTCTAAAATATCTTCAAGCGTCACCAAGCCCTGAATATCGCCATATTCGTCTACTACTAATCCTATACGTTCTTTGGCGGCCTGAAATTTATACATTAAGGTATGCAGAGGGGTCGACTCAGGGGTAAAATAAATTTCTCGCACTGCTCGCAGCAAACTTGCCTTAGTGAACTGATCTTTTGACAACAATCGTAAGGCATCGCGGACGTGCACAAAACCTACTGCATCATCGATGCTATCACGATATAACAACACCCGAGTATGTTGTGAGATAACCAACTGTTTTTGAATGTCTTTCCACTCATCATTAATATCTATAGCAACAATTTCACTGCGTTTTACCATAATATCTTCGGCGGTCACTTTCTCCAAATCAAGTATACCCACCAACATGTCCTGGTGCCTTTTGGGGATCATTGCCCCCGCTTCAAAAACGACAGTACGTAACTCTTCTTTACTCAAGCTATCGCCACTGCCGCCGGAAGGGTTGATACGAAACAAGGCTAGTATTCCATTGGTAATGCCGTTTATTAAATAGACAAAAGGGTACATTACAAACAATAGCGGTTGTAAAATGAATGATGATGGAAAGGCGATTTTATCTGGGTAAAGCGCTGCTAATGTCTTAGGTGTCACTTCGGCAAAAATCAATATTACAAAAGTTAGACTGATGGTAGCAATCAACACGCCCCAGGCATCTCCGAAAAGTCTGATACAAAGAACAGTCGCGATGGCTGATGCACCTATATTTACTAGGTTGTTGCCTATCAGAAT
>JBLHNW010000197.1:0-7285 GCA_047622205.1 Paraglaciecola sp. | reverse complement strand
TATTATTGAGCCATTACCAGCTTTTGTTGAAGCCGATGGCACACGCTTACGGCAGATATTATGGAACTTGTTGTTCAATGCAGTCAAATTCACCCAAAAAGGCACAGTGAGTCTGGATGTTTCAGCGGCGGAACACTCACCGGGCGTAAGTATGGTTACATTTAAGGTCTGTGACACTGGCGTAGGTATTCCGCAACAGGAATGGGATAAAATTTTTGCGATGTATTATCAGGTGGATTTGCCTGGGCACCAAAGTGCCACTGGTACCGGAATTGGTTTAGCCATTTGCCAACAAATGGTGTCCCTGATGAATGGCGAAATAAATGTCAGTAGTGTGCTTGGTGAGGGGACTTGTTTCACTGTAGAGCTGCCCTTACCAATAAGTCAGAAACCCATACAAATTGAAGAATTACATGTGCAAGGTCTAGAGATACTATTGGTGGAAGATATAGAGCTGAATGTATTGGTAGCCAAGGCATTGTTGGAAAAACTGGGCCAAAAAGTGGATGTGGCAATGACCGGTGGCGATGCGATTGATATGGCTAGAGGAAAACAATACGATTTGATCTTGCTGGACATTCAACTCCCAGACATAAATGGCTTTGAAGTCGCGACAGTGCTGCATGATGAACATCTAGTCGAACAGACTTGTATTGTTGCCCTGACCGCCAATGTAATCAAAACTCGCCAGGAATATTTGGATAATGGCATGGATGACGTTATTGCTAAGCCTGTGAAGAAAAGCCGTATCATCGAAGTGTTTAATAATCTGTTCAGCGAACAGCCCTTGTCACCCCACCAGCCATCTCATGAGAAAAAGACAGACGAGTTAGATTCCATCCTTGATTTAGACCTATTGCACACACTTGTGGATACTATCGGTCATGACATGGTGCGAACCAGCGTCAGAGTATTCCAGGAAAATATGCCAGATTACTTAGAAATTCTACAGCTAGCCTTGAGCGCCAATGAGAAAGACGAAGTGTGCGCTCAGGCCCATAAAATCAAGGGTGCTGGCGGATCTGTTGGTTTGGCAAGAGTGCAAAAAATCGCCAATCTCATTCAACAGGGTGACCATCCAGCCTGGTGGCAAAACGCACATGATTGGATAGAGCAACTAAATCAAGCAGCCGAACAAGATATGCAGACACTCAGTAATTGGTTAAGCCAACAAGACATTGATGATTAAAATTAATGGGCGTTTGATTACTTTTTTCAAATAATCGGATGACAGAATTGGATTAACAAACTAGAATCGTCACATTAATACTATTATAGTATTAATTAGCATTGTGTTAACTAACACCTAATTCTAAATACAAGTTGTTTGTCTATGTCTAAATTTGATCCTGCCGATCACTCTCATCGTCGGCGTAACCCTTTAACCGGAGATTGGGTGCTTGTTTCTCCGCATCGGGCCAAACGTCCCTGGCAGGGACAGGTTGAAAAGCCTCATGTCAGCGATAGCGATGCCCATGATCCAACATGTTTCTTATGCTCCGGGAACACGCGCATTAATGGTGAAGTTAATCCCCATTACGAGGGTACTTTTGTTTTTACCAATGACTTCGCTGCATTGATGAAAGATACGCCTGAATCTGGCCAATCAAACGATGACTTATTTACCTTACAGGCCGCTCGAGGAACCAGCCGAGTTATTTGTTTTTCTCCCGCTCATAATAAGAGTTTGCCTGAATTATCACTCAGAGCCCTTGAACAAGTGATACAAACCTGGCGTGAACAGTTGACTGAACTGTCTGAGGAGTATGTGTGGGTTCAGGTGTTCGAAAATAAAGGAGCAGCTATGGGGTGCTCAAATCCTCATCCCCACGGACAAATTTGGGCGAATGATTTTATTCCCAATGAAGTAGCAAAAGCTGAGCGAAGTCAGCGTACTTACTTTGATAAACACGCAAGTTCACTATTGTTGGATTATGCTAAAAAAGAATCTGCTGACGGCACACGTACAGTGGTGGAGACTGAGCACTGGATCGCAGTGGTTCCTTACTGGGCAGCTTGGCCATTTGAAACATTGTTAATGCCTAAATTCAAATGTGCGCGTTTGGTCGATATCACTAAAGAGCAGCAAGTAGATCTGGCGATCGCGTTGAAGAAACTCACCAGTCGTTATGACAATTTGTTTCAGTGTTCTTTTCCTTACTCAATGGGCTGGCATGGTGCACCTAATAATTTGAGTAACAATGAACACTGGCAAGTACACGCGCATTTTTATCCACCATTGTTGCGCTCGGCGACGGTGAAAAAATTTATGGTCGGCTACGAAATGATGGCTGAGCCACAGCGCGATCTCACCCCGGAACAAGCCGCTGAAAGGTTACAGAGTTTAAGCGATGTTCACTATAATGAATCTGGCGGAGTCTGAGCAACATGTCTAAAATTTCGCAACAAGTTATCTCTGCCCTCGATAGTGTCTTTATCAAGCAGTTTGGGAGCCCTCCACAACGTTATTTCCAGGCACCGGGAAGGGTAAACTTAATTGGTGAGCATACCGATTACAATGACGGATTCGTATTACCCTGCGCAATCGACTATCAAACTGTCGTGGCGGTCAGCGCCAGAGAAGACGATATTGTGCGGGTAGTGGCAGCAGATTATGCCAATCAAACCGATGAATTTTCCCTTCTCGAAAAAATTGAACCTCATGGAAGCCAATTGTGGAGCAATTATGTCAGGGGAGTGATTAAACATCTGCAAATGCGTGGTTTATCATTTACAGGTGCGGATCTGGTAATTACTGGAAATGTGCCACAAGGCGCGGGTTTAAGCTCTTCAGCCTCCCTGGAAGTTGCGATAGGAGAAACTTTTCGGCAACTCTACAATTTGCCAATGAGTAAGGCTGATGTAGCCCTCAACGGACAACAAGCCGAAAACCAATTTGTTGGTTGTAATTGCGGCATTATGGACCAAATGGTCAGCGCGTGTGGTGCTGAGAACAATGCCTTGTTATTGGATTGCCGATCTCTGGATACTCAGTTGATATCTATGCCAACTGATTTATCCGTAATGATCATCAACTCTAATGTTAAACGTGGCCTGGTTGACAGTGAATACAATATGCGTAGGGAGCAATGTGAGCAAGCAGCTAGTATCTTGGGCATCGATGCACTTAGGGATATTAGCTTGGTGGAGCTGAAAAAACACAAAGCCTTGTTACCCGAGGAGGTTTACCGACGAGCTCATCATGTGGTGTCTGACAATGAGCGAACCTTATTAGCTGCCCAGGCTCTGCGTGATGGGGACGGTAAAGCCCTATCTCAGTTGATGGCTGATTCACATGCATCAATGCGCGATGATTTTGAAATCACCGTGCCACCAATCGATTTTATCGTGGCCATATTAGCCAAATATTTGGGCGAGGATGGAGGAGTCCGCATGACTGGTGGTGGATTTGGCGGTTGTATAGTGGCTTTAATGCCTCATGCGATGGTGGACGGAGCCAAACAACTGGTGTCTGAGCGTTACCACGGTGAAACTGGTTACAAAGAGGATATCTACATTTGCTCTGCCAGCGATGGTGCTGGTGAGGTGTTATAGTTGAACTAGAGGGAAGGCCTTGCTCTGGGGGCTAAAATAACCAACAAAATCCCGCTCAATATGATGCTACCTGAAGTCACTAAGTGGCGATCAATAGGCTCACTAATCAATAGCAGCCCCCCAAAAGCCGCTAGTATTGGTACCGAAAGTTGGCTCACCGCAGCGACACTCGCGTTCATCAATGGCAAAACTCGATACCAAATTGCATAACCTACTCCTGAGGCTATTGCACCAGAGCCAATAGCATAGGCAATTCCTTGGGACGACAAACTATTTATTGGATCTGCGAAAACGAAAATAATAATTGCGAGGGGGAGTAAACGAATAAAGTTAGCGGCAGTGTCCTGCAGCGCGTTTATCGAAGCTTTGCCTGCCATAGTGTATAAAGCCCAGCCCATTCCCGCCAGCAGCATAAAAAACAGTCCGAATACATTGTTGGAGGAAAAATTTGACGATTTTACCTCTGGTAGTAGAAAGAAAACCAGGCCAAGTAGTGAAATTAGCACACCGATGATTTCTACACCGCGCAGTCGTTTACCAGCAAACCAGGAGATACCAAGCATGCTAAATTGAACTGTGGCAAATAATACTAATGCGCCGGCGGCGGTAGGCAAAGATACATATGCGAATGAAAAGCCTGTGGCATAAATAAATAAATAAAATGCCGCTTTCCAGCTACCAAAAGTAAGTAATTTTTTTGTTTTATTGCCGCCAGTTAGAACCACCAAAACGGCTAAGGCAGTGGCGGCGGAAATTAACCTTATCCCTGTAAAATTAGCGGCATCCATTTGTTCTGTATCTAGAGCCAGCCTGCATAATACTGAATTAGCCGCAAAGGCCAGCAGAGCAAGAATTGTGAGGAGTGAGAGTTTTAATAGTTGCAAAGTTAGTTGCTGAGCTAAATTAGGAATAAAGTGGCAGTGCCCAAAAAGGCAAATATTCCAACGACGTCGGTGATGGTGGTGAGTATCACGCTGCCCGCGAGAGCCGGATCGATCTTCATTCTGCGCATTACGATAGGTAAAGTCGCCCCAGCCAACCCAGCCGCAACCATATTTATCATCATGGCAAAGGCAATCACCAAACCTAGCATCAAATCTTGCTTCCAGATAGCGATAACTGATGCAATTAGCACGGACCAAATTACCCCGTTAAAGAAACCAATCGCCAACTCTTTAGATATCAGCCACCTGGCATTGCCTGGGTTAACATGGCCCAGAGCCATACCGCGAATAACCAAGGTTAAAGTCTGATTGCCAGCTACTCCGCCCATGCTCGGCACAATAGTGTTAAGGATGGCAAGTACCGCAAGCTGACTGAGGGTTTGTTCAAATAAATCACTTACCGCCGCGGCCATTAAAGCAGTAAATAAATTGACCCCTAACCAAATAGAACGACGTTGGGTACTTTTTAATGCTGGTGCGAAGGTATCTTCTTCATCATCCAAACCGGCCATGCTCATCATCGAGTGTTCGGCATCCTCGCGAATAATATCGACCACATCATCAATGGTAATACGCCCAACCAGATGATTGTTGCCATCCACAACCGGGGCCGATAGCCAATCATAACGCTCGAAAAGGCTCGCTACCTCGCTGTCGTTCATAGTGACGGGTATAGCTTCAGAATCCTTCATCAGGGTTTCAATTGAAGTATTTGCTGAGGCAGTCAATAGTTTAGTGACGGGCACTCCACCAATTAATCTGTCGTTGCGGTCAACCACGTAAAAAGTATCAGTGTCTTCCGGGATATCACCTTTGAGTCGCAAGTAGCGCAATATCACATCAACACTCACCTCTGAGCGCAAGGTGATGGTGTCGGTGTTCATTATAAACCCGGCAGTGTCTTCCCCATATGAGAGGCCAAGCTCAGCCCTTTGCCTATCTTGCTCGTCCATCGAGGCAAGTAAATCTTGAGATTTAGCCGCCGGCAAACTACTGAGGGTCTCAACCAGATCATCTGTATCCATCTCCTCCAGAGCATCGGCCAGTTTTTCTGGCAACATATGATGAATAATGCCATTTCGCACATCTTCTGACAGTTCTTCAAGTACGTCACTGTAAGCAACGGGCTCAATTAGTTGCCATATTTCTGTTCGAACCTTAGTCCTGCTCGACTCAAGTAACAGGGCTACATCGCAAGCTGGTATTGTTTGTAACATCTGCTGCACTTGGACAAACAGTCCATCAGCAAGCGCATCATTGATTGCTTGTAGCTGATTTTGTGAATGTTGGCTTGCAAATGTGTCTGGCATAGCAGTTTTTTAATACCGAGAGTATGAATCTAATTAAGAAAAGTTTTGATTTATAGTCTAGAGGAAGCGGACGATAAGGTCAGTAATTATCTGATCCCATTGCTGTCTGAAGTATAAAAATTCCCTAATTTAGGCAGGATGCCCCATAAGTAGAGATATATATCTTTAAGCGGTGAGTTAAACCACTCTTTTATCATGGGCAATAACATCAAATAATTCGGATTTTTTATGGTGACGGTAAGTTAATTGACCAAACTGTTTACAAAAACCGAAAATGCATCGAAATGATTGATTTATATCCGAATTTATTAGCGATTTAGTAAAAACATAATATACTCGTTCAGCATACTTTGGGACAAAGATCGTTTTGAGAATGCAACGAATTCGACGTTTAATAATAGGAAATTTGGAACCACTAAATGAGTTCACATGATGATAGGAATTCTGAGCTGAACGAAATCAATAGCATTACTGAGGTTTTTATAGACCCCGGATTGCGCAACGGTTTTATGCTGGGCGAACTAGTTGTGTTTCCAGAACGTGGAATAGTGGTAAAAAATAGTGAGCAACATCATATTAGTACTAATTCGATGGAGGTATTGATCGCTCTCAGCAGTAACCCTGGAGCTATATTAAGTCGCCAGGCCTTGCTCGGTTATGTTTGGGGTGACAAACACGCTGCCAGCTCAAATCTAACCCGTGCAATAACAGAGTTACGTTTAGTATTTAGTGATCGAAAAGAATGTCCTACTTTTATTCAGACTCTGCCAGGCAAAGGTTATCGAATCATATTACCGGTTGAATTGTTCGTAGAAGATATGATTTCTGCAGACCTAAAGTCCTTGGCTGCGCAGTTGCATGATAAACCACAATCGTTCAGAGGAACGCAAAAGAGAAGTCTGGGACAATGGCGTCATAGTCACCTATTCAAGGTCGCCGGAACTTACATAGTAATGGCGTGGATATTAATGCAGGTGGTATCAGTGACTTTGCCGATCATCAATGCCCCTAAATGGCTAGATAAATTGGGTCTATTGATATTGATAGTTGGATTTCCACTGGTATTGCTTTACAACTGGTGGACTGAACTAACAATACGCTTGAGTTATGTTAAACAACAAAAGAATGAAAAAGCCCGATACCAAATAACCCGCCGTGCCTATCGTGATCTGATCTATATTTCACTACTTGGGATTATCTGCATCGGCACATCTTTTTTTTTAACAAAACAAATTCTCACAGCTCCCGCTTCAATATCTGACAATCAAGCATCAATGTTACAAGCAGAGGTATTCGATAATGCAGTGGCTATTTTACCCTTTAGAACGATGGGAGAAATAGACGAAGACTACATCATCGATGGTTTGCAGTCTGAACTAATGGCTTTTCTGTCCCAAGCAGCGCAGTTGCGCGTAATAGCAGAGCGTGTAGTCAATGTGCTTCCTCAGGACGCCTCCTTAAGTATCATACGTAAGC
>JBLHNW010000196.1:0-7315 GCA_047622205.1 Paraglaciecola sp. | reverse complement strand
GATAACCTTTGTGTTTAGCAAAACCATACTCCGGGTAACGCTCATCCAAATCTTGCATTTCTTTGTCTCTGGTCACTTTGGCAATAATTGAAGCCGCTGAAATTTCGGCAATCAAACTATCTCCTTTTACAACCGCTTCACTTGAATAATTCCAATCCGGGCAACGGTTACCGTCAACCATCACATGATTTGGCTGTATGGCCAAACCCTCAACCGCGCGCTTCATAGCAAGCATGGTTGCATGCAAAATGTTTAACTGATCAATTTCAGCTGGTGAAGCCCGTCCAATTGACCAGGCCAGAGCATTTTGCATAATTTGAACTGCTAGTACATTACGTTTTTTCTCAGATAGTTTTTTTGAGTCTGCCAGACCTTGAATCTGCTTAGCTGGATCGAGAATAACGGCGGCAGTGACGACATCCCCCACTAACGGTCCTCTACCAACCTCATCCACACCGGCCATATAATAAGATATGTTAGTTTTCAATTAGTTTACTCACCGCAAGTGCAGCCTGAGAATCAGCGTCTTTTCTTAGCAAATGATGCAATTCTTCAAATCTTTGATGAATTCGCTGCTGTTGAGATCCATCCTGAGCATCAAACATAGGTAGCAGTTTTTCCACTATGGCCTCAGCTGTGACCTCATCTTGCAACAATTCAGGTACCAATAATTCATCTGCCAATACATTGGGCAAGGCAAAATATTTGGCTTTATATAATCTCTTCATCATTTGATATGTAAGCGTATTCATTCTATACGCCGCGACCATTGGTCGTTTGCACAACATCGCTTCAAGGGTGGCCGTTCCAGATGCCAAAAGCACCGCATCTGAGGCGATCATCACCTCTCTGGAGTGACCTATCACCACACGATAATCGGTCTCAATAGGATGAGTCCGCAAAAACTCTTCTACCTGCTTTTTACGTTCTTTATTCACTACTGGAATGAGAATTTTAAGATTGGGGATTTTCTCGCTAAGTAACAAACTACTTTGCATAAAGATATCCAGCAACAAGTTGACTTCACTGAAACGACTACCCGGTAAAATCGCGAGCACTTTATCTGTGATGGACACACTTAATCCAGCCCGTGCAGCTTTTTGATCTGGCCGCAAAGGTATCGCGTCGGCTAAGGTGTGCCCGACAAATTCACAAGGGATATTATGTTTGTCATAGATTTGTTTTTCAAAAGGAAAAATACTCAATACAAGATTAGTTGCCCTGGCAATTTTAAAAATCCGCTTTTCGCGCCACGCCCATACGGTTGGGCTGACATAATGAATAGTTTTGATACCGGAATTTTTTAAACGTAGTTCTAAACCCAAGTTAAAATCAGGGGCATCAACACCAATAAATACGTCAGGGGGATTAGCTAGAAAATGTTTTACCAGAGTTTTTCGTACGAATAATAGACGCCGTATACGCGAAAGGACCTCTACTAATCCCATTACTGATAACTCTTCCATGGCAAAAATAGAGTGGCAACCTTGAGCCTGCATTTTTGGTCCGGCAATACCCTCAAATTGAGCATCTGGGTATATCAGTTTTAAGCTGCGGATTAAGCCAGCGGCTAAGATATCACCTGACGCCTCACCAGCAACAATAGCAACACGGAGCGCTTTTTGACTCATAAGTTGGCGTGCATCTAACGCACTATGCCTCTTGATGAATTAGCAACAAAATCAGCCATAATTTTGATTTCAGGAGTGTCTTGGGCCATTTTATGGAGCTCAATTACCGCTTCGGCGGCCAGATTACTATTTCGATAGAGCACTTTGTAAGCGCGTTTAATTTGCATAATCGTTGCCGCGTCAAAGCCCCGGCGGCGCAACCCTTCAGAGTTAATCCCTCGAGGAGAACTGTTTTCACCTAACATCACATATGGCGGAACATCGCGAAAAGCAATGATTCCTCCACCGATAAAACAGTGATCACCTATATGGCAAAACTGATGCGCTGCGGTCATTCCACCCATTATCACCCAATCGCCTACATGCACATGTCCGGCAAGTGTTGCATGGGTGGCTAGAATACTGTTATCCCCGATCACGCAATCATGTGCTACATGCACATAGGTCATGAATAAATTATTTGAACCTATAGAAGTAGTGCTTTGATCCTGTACCGTACCGCGATGGATGGTGACTGACTCCCTGAAAACGTTATTGTCACCGATAATCAAACGAGTAGGCTCGCCGGCATATTTTTTATCCTGACAATCTTCACCGATCGAACCAAACTGGTAAAAATGATTATTTTTACCTATGACGGATAGTCCTTTTATCACCACATGGGATTCTACGACGCAATTGTCTCCGAGTTCCACACCCGCCCCAATAAAACTAAACGGCCCAACAGTTACGTTATTACCGAGCTTTACACTTGAGTCGATTATGGCACTTGGGTGGATCACTGCTTAAATTCTCCGCATTGCACACATGAATTCAGCAGTACACACTTCTGTATCACCGACACTGGCAACGCCGTCAAACTTCCAAATACCACGGCGTTCTTTAATTAACTTAACTTTCATGTCTAACCTGTCGCCTGGAACAACTGGGTGTCTAAAACGGGCTTTATCAATTCCCGCATACAAATACAGTTCATCATTGTTACCCGCAGTTTTGAATCCAAGTACTCCTGCAACTTGTGCCAATGCTTCTAATATTAGTACACCCGGAAAAATCGGCTTACCTGGAAAATGCCCTGTAAAACAGGGTTCGTTAAAGGTAATATTTTTATATGCGTCAATATAGTCATTAAGTTTGTAATCAGTCACTCTATCCACAAGCAAAAATGGATAGCGATGGGGCAATAACTCAAGAATATCTTCAATTTCAAGCGAATTCAGATCATGTGCCAAAAGGCGTTCTCCTCAAAAAAGCATTTTCATGCTTATTTAGTTTGTAATTTTTCCAAAGTTTTGACACGCTGGTTGAGGGTGCTGATGCTACGCAGTGCGATGGCATTTTTACGCCACTCTCGACTAGGGGTTGCGGGCATGCCTGAAGAGTAAACGCCAGGCTCACTAATACTTTTAGTGACCATGCTCATACCGGTAAAATGCACGTTATCACATATGTTAATATGCCCATTAATACCAACCAAACCTGCGATGCTACAATTACTGCCTAAAACACTACTACCTGCAATTACGCTACATGCAGCCATCGCTGTATTCTCACCAATCACCACGTTATGGGCGATTTGGCACTGGTTATCAATAATAACCCCATTTCCGATAACTGTATCATCTAATGCACCACGATCAATTGTGGTACTGGCACCAATTTCAACCCTATCACCAATGATTACACGACCGAGTTGAGGAATTTTAATCCACTTTCCCTTATCGTTGGCGTAACCAAAACCATCACTGCCCAACACTGTGGCTGCTTGGATCAGACATTCTTCACCAATGACCACCCGATGATACACCGTAACATTAGCCCAAAGTTTACTGTTAGCACCAATTGTTGTGTTTTGGCCAATAAAACACCCTGATCCTATCTCCACATTGTCGCCTAACTTAACCCCAGCCTCAATCACAGTATTTGCGCCAATTTTGACTTTGTCACCCAATTCCACATCATCCGCAATAACCGCATGGGATGAGATTTCATGCGCCGCTGGCGGTGTGGTATCTAGCAACTGAGCCGCTATTGCAAATCCTACATAAGGGTCTTGCATGACCAATGCACTGCGCTTGCAATGTGACAAATCATCTGGCTTCAGAATAACGGCCTGTGCCGCCGTGTCTGCAAGCTGACTTCGATACTTGCTATTGGACAAAAAGGAAATCTGACCATTGCCTGCACCCACAAGAGTTGCCAACGAATTAATCAGCGTATCCGGCGTATCACTGCCCACCAGGCGCAGTTCTGCACCTATACTACCGGCTAATTCCTGTAAACTTATCGTTTTTATCAAGTGGAGACCTTATTGGATTCCTAAGCAACGTAACTATTTAACTTTGCTAACCTGCTCTAATACTAATTTAGAAATATCATGTTCTTCTTTGATAAAGGCAACCGCGTTAGCGTTTAAGATCACGTCATATTTTTCTTTTGCAGCAACAGTGTCAATTGACTGCTTAATAAGACCAAGTAATTTGTTCTGCTCTTCTTGCAAACGTGCTTGAATTTCTTTTTGCAAAGGCTGAGCTTTGGAAGTGTATTCTTCACGTAGTGCGAGTATTTTTTGTTCTAGTTCAGTCTTTTCTTTTGTGCTCATGGTCGCCGCATCACGCTGGTTTTTTTCAAGATAATACTTAATATCTTTTTCCAAACGGCTAACTTCTTCTGTTTTATCTTTAAATTCAGCAGCAATGTCCTGCTGAATGTTTGCTGCTTGCGGCATTGCCTGAAAAACGCCCTGAACGTTTATCGCCCCAACTTTCTGATCTGCTGCCATTGCAACTGAACTGAAAATTGCAGTTGTCATAATTGCACCGCTTATCAAATTTTTACTAAACTTTTTCAAATGAAACTCCTACTTCTATTATTTATATTGCTAGCATCATACCCTTGGTATAAGGCTAACAGGTAATTAAAATGTTTGGCCAATATTAAAGGAGAAAAATTTCACTTCGTCTCCCCCACGTTCTTCTATCGCCCTGGAAAAACTAAACACCATGGGTCCCATTGGTGATAACCATTGTACAGAAATTCCGTACGAGGCTCTATACTGAGAATAATCACTGAAATCCCCCAATACTTCACCTTCATAGCGTTGGGAAACGTCCAAATCTTTATAACGGTCATAGTCAAACTCCGTGTCCCATACGTTACCAAAATCGAAGAAAAGGCTGGTTCTAACAGAGTTGTCAAAATCTTCTTCTACAAAAGGCGTCGGAACAATTAGTTCTACACCACCTAAGACCATCGCGTTACCACCTAGGGAACGTTGCGATATGATGATAAAGGCCGAATCTGGACCAGCAAGGATTGGCACCCCATTAGGATCTGTACCAAGCAATGTATTATTTAAACTAACGCCTCTTGGTCCTACCGTATTGTTTTCAAAACCACGTAGAGAATCGCTACCGCCCGCACCGAAATTTTGGTTAAAGGGTAAAATTTGATCAAAACCATTTGCTTCTCCATAGCCGTTACCATAACCGAGCTTTAAGCGCGCCAGAACCGACCAGCGTTGGTTACGTGACAGAGGAAAATAAAACTTAGTATCTATTTCAGTTTTAAAGTAATTCACATCTGAATTAGGCGTTGTGATGCTAAATGTAGCTCGCTGAGAAGATCCAGCAGTGGGAAATACACCACGATTCAAGGTTGAACGTATCCAAGACGCAGCGGCTAAAAAAGTCTGATATTTGATCGAGTCGTCTGGGTTAGCCTCATCAATAAATTGAGCATAAAAACGGTTTGTTTGTTCATATGAAGTACTTTGAAAAAGTTCCACGCTACTATAGGTCAAGCCAAAATTAATCCGGTTGAATTCATCAATCGGATATCCGATATTGCCGCCGACAGAATATTGTTTACTGTTAAACTGTATGAATCCCGCATCCGAGCCATCAAACTCACTATAACCCAGCGTGCCTCCTAAGCTAATTCCGTCAATGGTGAAATATGGGTCAGTATAAGAAATTTGGGCACTTTTCTGGAAAGAGGTGGTGTTAATATTAAAACCTATTCGCTTACCCGTGCCTAAAAAGTTATCTTGCTGGATCCCAGCTTGCAAACTCAAGCCAGTTCTATCACCGTAGCCGATCCCTGCATTAAAAGAGCCTGACGCTTGCTCCTTAACAGTAAAATTAACATCAACTTTATCTTCTTCACCTGGCAAACGTACCGTCTCAAAATCTACATTTTCCATATACGTTAATCTAGAAAGGCTATTCTTTGATGACTCCAAAGTAGCATTAGATAACCAAGTGCCTTCCATTTGAGTAACAGACTGACGCAGTACTTCGTCTGCAGTACCAGAATTTCCGGCAAAATTGATACGACGAACATAAATGCGCTTTCCCGGATCAACCGACAAAGATAACTTTACGGTTTTATCTTCCTCATTAATATCAGGAATGGTTGTTACTGTCGGATATGCATAACCAAAACGTCCCAAGTATTTACTGATGAACTCTTCAGTGTAGGTGACTTCAGCTTGATTGTAGAGTTCACCGTTGGTTATGGGTAATACCAACTTGATGTAATCTTCGTGTCCCAACAAATCACCGACTAGCTCAACGCCAGATATTTTGTATTGTTCCCCTTCGTTTAAATTCAGGGTAATGTAAATACCAGTTTTTTCTGGTGTCATGGACACTTGCGTAGAATCAATATCAAAGCGCAAATAGCCTCTGTCTTTGTAGAAACTGGTTAGAGTTTCCATATCTGCTGCCAGAGTTTGTTTCTGATAACGTGTTTCTGACAAGAAGTCCCACCAGGGAGTGTCGAATTTCAACTCTACTTGTTCCAACAATTCTATATCAGAAAATAATTCATTGCCGACAATGTTAATTTGTTGAATTTTAGCCGCATCACCTTCTTCAAAAAGTACTTTCAAGTCGACTCTATTACGCGGCAACGGGGTAATGATGGCAGTAACATCAGCAGTATATTTGCCAATGCTGTAGTAAAAGTCTTTCAGGCCGTTTTCAATTGACGTAAGCACCGTTTTATCCAGTGGCTCTCCCAGGCGAATGTTACTGCCATCTAAGCTTTCCTGGAGCTGCTCATCCTTAATATCCTCATTGCCTTCAAAAACAATATTACTGATGGTCGGGCGCTCTTTGACCTGCACGACTAAAGTTTCGCCATCACGCAGTATTCTGATACTTTCGAAGTGAGTAGACGAATACAAGGAACGGATCAGCTGGGCAATACGAAAACTATTCAGTTCATCGCCAACTTTAACCGGTAAATATGTTAAAGCTGCTCCCATCGCCACCCTTTGTAGACCTTCGATCTTAATATCAGAAACAACGAATTCACTTTGTGGGGTTGCTTTTGCGAAGCTAGCAATGGATAACATTAATCCGGCAGCAACTAACTGTTTAAACTTCATTTAATATCATTCTTCCAATACGCACGTTATCGTCGTGCTTGACCTTTATGGCCGATAAAAGTTACAAACGCGTAATATCGTTTACAACTGCGATACTCATTAGCAGTAGCAATAACACACCGCCAATTTTAAAACCTACTTCCTGCACAGCATCTGGCACCGGGCGACCACTCACAAATTCTATAAAATAATAAAGTAAATGTCCGCCATCAAGTACTGGAAGAGGTAAAAGGTTAATAATTCCTAAATTGACACTAATTAACGCTAAAAAGCTCAAAAAGTAGACTAA
>JBLHNW010000195.1:0-7319 GCA_047622205.1 Paraglaciecola sp. | reverse complement strand
CAATCACTTATCGCTGCTTTAGCCGGGATTGATATTGCAACACAGCAAAAGAAGGTACCGGATGAGAATCTGCTATTACTACTAAACGCTGTGCACTACGAGATGAAAGACTTGAGTCAAATGGTCGGAGTGTTGGAATTACTTATCAAACACTATCCTAAACAGACTTATATTCTTTATCTGGCTTCAGTCTATGGGCAACTTGATCAGTTAGATAAACAAACGGTGTTGATGGAATCACTATATGAAGATGGGCGCTTGAAAAACGCTTCACAACTGCGAAATTTAGTCAGCTTATATATGGCTGAAAAAGTTCCTTACAAGGGTGCTGTGATTCTTGAAAAGGCGATAAAAGAAGGGGAGCTTAAGGTTGATAGACAAAATTACGAATTGTTGTCTCAGGCTTGGCAAATGGCCGCGCATAGAGATAAATCAATCAGTGCCCTTGCTGAAGCGGCAAGACTCAGTGATGACGGTAGAAATTATCTTAAAAAGGCATATCTTCATTTTGATGGAGCGAAATGGGCCGAATCTGAAGAGTCATTATATCAAGCTCTTGACAAAGGATTGGAGGGAGATTCTGAGGGGCAAGCATGGCTTTTGCTTGGTATGACACGCTTTAACATGAAGCATTTTGATAAAGCTATTGAGGCCTGCGAAAAAGCCAAGAAATTTAAAAAAAGCGCAAAGTTTGCTGTTCAATGGATAACATATATTTCGACTGAGCAAGACAAATACAACATGTTAAAAGCAGCGGTAATGTAGTGTTGGGAGTGTTGTTAAGTTGCACACACTATTTGGATTAGTGATGTTACCTAAGGAAACACACAGCCATCTGCGGTAATTCATGGGTTTCATATTGTTGGGAAGGTATTGAGGTAAGTCTGTCGTTCAAGAATCGATTAAAAAAGTGTCTATCTTAAGTTCTTTGTTCATCATTTTGGTGTTAATTTATATATATCCTTTGCGTCTTATGATGCAAAGTCTTTTTCACTCATTGAGTGAAGTTTTTTTACCGGTTGAAATGGCTTTTAATTCCTATTGGGAGGTACGTTTTATGTTTGCCTTCTATGCAATAGGTTTATTATTGCTATCAGTAAATTTTATAGGATTATATGCCTATGCATTGCGCAAAAAGTTAGAACTTACTCTAACGCCAATTGAGCAATTTGATACTCAATCTGGAATAGTAATTTGGTTTGCAGCGGCGATTATTGGTTTGGTTTCATTTACGTTAGCCATATTTATTCCAATCTACTATATTGGTTATTCTGGCTATATATTTTTCGTTTTAGTCCCCGTCTTGAAATGGTTGGGGCATTCACGCAAAAGAAATCGCAAATTAATTATTGCGCGAATGATGGCCGTCAATAGTCATGAAACATAGTAAAAAAGATCCATAGTTAATTCTATTCTCCATAGCATCTTTTTCGCCTAACCCCGCAAAAAATATACGTCGGGTTGGACCCTATGGATTCCAATGTAAAGCATCTTTTGGTTTAAACAGAGCACTGAGTATCGATCAAATAATATTCGTTAAGATATTTTTTCTCGCTGGCGGCGCCCTTATTTGCGCTCTAGGTGAAGTACCAGTGTTCCGTCGTGCCAGTATTCAATATAGCTAGCCCCGGTTTCGACCCGATCGGACCAGACACCGTTCCCACGAAGGCCTTTTGATTTGAGATCGACACTGCCAGTGAACCATGGTCGATAGAAATCTTTATCTTTGTCTGAGATACGCACGGTGATTTCATCGGCCAGGCTAGCTGAAGCAAGTTTAATCCAGACGTTATCACCTTCAGATCGAATATCTCTAACTAGGCTTGTGTCCTGGGCCAGAACGTTGAATAGATTCTGTTCAGCGTGAACAGGGGCCACCATTAATAAACCAATCAATAAAATTAAAATTTTCATACGTTTTCCTTTAGATGTGTTCGTAACCGTTTTGGTAGGTGATAGTTGTTTCCACACTTATTTATACTCGCAATGGCACAATAAAGTCACATGATTATTAAAATAAAGATAATCAGTATAAGTTGAACACAAGTATCAATTTTATCTTGAATTTAAATTAATTCAGAGCGTGGTAAAACCTTATCGCTAATAGCAAACAAAACTAGTAATCCCAATCCAAATGGTCCACAGGTTAGAGAATACTTTTAATTCTATTCAACTTTATGTATTCCCAACCTAGCTCATTCAACTCACGCTTATTAACTAGAACTTAGAGGGTAGTGCAAACCAGCGTCAGCTTTAGCGTATTTTCCTAGCATAATCTAGCTTGCCGGACAAACTCGCAACTGCTAGTTGCTACCGCTCTGTAGATGAAATATTTCGCATCCTTACTAGCGCGCCATTCCACTTTAATGTGCAAAAAACCTTTCGCAACTTCGTTGTGGCCATTTATGGGTTTCCGACGCGACACTGTTCTCGCTTCAGTCCTGAAACTGCACTGGATTTTTACTGCATTAAAAACGGTGCTCCACAGAGCAATAAAAATCTGCGACTGTGCCGCCAGAGATGTCGAATTTGAACAAATACGATATTTGAACTAACAGGGCATCCATGATCATGAATCGAACATGTCTTTCTGTATGTTCTGACCGTGGATGTCCTATTCTTTTTTTTAAAAGTACTTTTTTGCTTAAGTGACTACTACTTTTTATCTAGTAAGGCCTGAGCTTCTTTTTTCCAGTTACTAAACCCTTTGGTTTTTTCAAACTGTTTTAATGCTTCAGTTTTGCTTTTTGGCGTATTGGCCAGGTCATCAAGACTTGTAATACCAGCCTCAGTTAGTTTTTTGAGTGTCACAGGACCAATACCATTTATTGAAATCATGGTCGGTTTCTTTGGTGCTTTTGGTGCTATTTTCGGCTTTGCAGCAGCTTGTTTCTTTACTTTGACTGCAGTGGTTTTAGGCGTTTTTGCAGCACTGCTAGCTTTCAGATGAAGTTTTTCAGCCAGTTCTGTTGGCAACTGAGCGATAACTTTGTCTTGTACCTTCATTACCGACACCATGCGCTTATCAAGGTCGTTCTGCAGTTGGGCTACTTTTTTATGATATTCTTTCTCGATGGTTTTAAGTAACTTACGTGCAGTTTTGCCCGGCTCTTTGCTCAGAGTTTTCACCTGTGACGTTAAGTGGTCAACTTGCTTTTGTAGATCTTTTTGGCTTGATTTCAGTTTGGCATTGATCTCCTCAAGTATGCTGTCACCTTTTGACTTATCACTTTTTACTTTCTTTTTTGACGTATTCTGAATTTTCTTTGCCATGTTTAATGCTCTCCAATGCTAAGTGAGTGCAGAGGTTAAGGTTGTTCATCCCGATTCAAATAAAGCCTATGTTTGCTCCATTTGTCTCGTTAGGACAAAATTAAGCTGCTTTCTTTAGTGCTTTCTTAAGTTTTTTTAGCTTATTTACTTGCTTCTTGATCTTCGTTTTCCGTGTTTTGATTTTTTTGATAATTTTTTTGGATTTTTTTGACATTTTGACTTCCTCTTGTTGATGTTGAATCCTGGGTTTTAATCTGTTGTACTGTGTTCAGCCATAAATTTCCGTATACATTTTCTGATTTCACGGGCTGCACTGGTATCTAGTTCTTCACAGAGTGATACAAATTCATCTCGTTCCTCAGCATTAATTCGGATAACTAATTGACTATCTTTTTTACCTGGTTTTTTGCCCCGTTTTGCTGTCATTCTGTTTTGTTACTCAACTTGAAAGGAACAATATATTAAGTCAGTGGTATGTATTGTATATACAAGTGATGTACTTTGTATTGACGTAGATCAAATATGTTTTTAATTTAAGCGAACCTCTTATGCAATTGTAGGGATGTAATCGGTATGTGGTGTGATTGATAATTTATCTACTATTGAGACAGCTGGGGTAAGTCTGTAGTTTCAAATCCCCCAGTATGTTTGCCAGGAAAATACAACTCAATAAAGTTTAGGCTTGTAACATTAGAGCCAAATAACCGCCATTTATTGGCGGCGATTTTAAGTATGTTCACTTGAAAATTGTCATGAAAAAGCCTTTTCAATAAACAACAATTAATAGTTCCCGCTGCCGATCCGATGGCTTTTGGTCATCGAGATTTTTGTTTACCTTGTTCTTTCCTCCTCTTATATGAATCTTTTATGACGATTTGATGATGTAACAAAACCGTCATTTTTCTTCGGTACTCTTCTGAAAATTTTTATTCTTACACAATATTTATGACTGGAGTATATGATGGAATTCAATAGAGTCTTTAAAGCATCGGCAGTGGCAACAGCCCTATTTTTGGCAGGTTGTGGTGGTGATATAAATATTAGCGAAGGCGATATTGATAACAGCTTGACTGATAACAGTGTAACCAATAACACTGGTGGTGGCGACACGCCAACCACACCCACGACTCCAAGCCCTACTGACACACATCCAGGTGAAGCAAGTACTTTTCTTTCTGGTGAGATATCAGCAGCTCTCGGCCAAACCGTGGAAGTAAGAACATTGTCTGGTCGTTTAACCGATACGACAGTATCACTAACAAACGATACAATCTGGGCCTTAGAGGGGCCAGTTTTTGTTGGTAATGATAACGCTGATTCAGTGAGTTTGATGATTGAGCCGGGTACCATCATTTTTGGTCGTAATGGCAGTGATTATTTGGTGATTAGTCGCGGCTCAGAGATTCAAGCTCTCGGTACGGCAGCCGAACCTATTATAATGACTTCGTTCTCCGACATGGTGGGTGACGAAGTTGGCGCTGGCCAATGGGGTGGTATGGTCATTCTTGGAAATGCGCCTTCTAACAAATGTCCTACTGATGGTTCTGATTGTGCGTTGCAAGTTGAAGGCGTGGAAGAAGGTGCCGTTTTCGGTGGCATAAATGAAGAAGATGATTCAGGTACACTTAATTATCTTGTCGTTAAATACGCAGGATTCGAAATTGCGCCTGACAATGAATTGAATGGTATTACTTTCGGTGGTGTAGGTTCTGGAACAGAAGTTGATTATGTTCAAGTGCACGCCAACGCTGATGATGGTGTTGAATTTTTTGGCGGTACCGTAAACGCTAAACACCTTGTGTTGACGGGTAACCAGGATGATAGCGTCGATTGGGACAATGGGTTCCGTGGTAAATTGCAGTATGTTTATGTAGAACATGATAAAGCATCTGGCGATGCCAACCGTGGTATCGAAGGTGATAACGACGGTTCTACTCCAGATAAAGAGCCTCAATCTAATCCTATGATCGCGAATATGACTATTATAGGAAACAATTTTGATGGAGAAGACGATTCTGAAGGTGTTTACCTTCGTGAAGGTTCTGGTGCACAAATTTACAATATGGTGATCACGGGCACTGCTGGAATGGGTGAATGTTTTGAAATTGAAGATTCAACTGAATCCCAAGCCAATCTCGGCGACAGCACGATCACGATGTCAACATCGGTGATTGGTTGTACTAATGAAGAAAACTTCAAGAATTCTGAAACCACAGTTGATTTAGAAAATTGGTTCTTAACGACTCAAACAGGCAACCGCGTAACTGCGCCTATGCTCAATGCTGATGGTACTCCGCAGTCTGATTCACCTCTATTGGAAGGCGCGACCGATGTTTCAACCATTGACGGTTTCTTTGACGCGACTGACTTTATTGGTGCTGTAAAAGGCGGTGCAGATTGGCGTCAAGGTTGGGCATTTGGATATGGCGGCGGGGAGGTTGCCGTTGTGCAATCACAGTCTGGTTGTCCTGCAACAACAACGACTATTTCGTCAGCAGATGGCAGCACCACGACTTGTCAAGTATCGGGACGTATAACTTCTGATCTGCGCTTAACCGCGGGCAACTTATATGCACTTTCTGGTGCGGTATTTGTTGGTGGTGATAATGGTGACAGCGCGACCTTAACAGTGGACGCAGGTGTGACGGTATTCGGCGCTTCAGGTAACGATTACCTGGTAGTGAGCCGTGGCTCACAAATATCTGCGGTTGGTACTGCAGCAGAACCTATTACCTTCACCTCTATTCAAGATGTACAAGGTCTGGAAGCCACAGCCGGCCAATGGGGCGGCATGGTGTTACTCGGTAATGCGCCCTCCAACAAATGTCCTACAGATGGTTCTGACTGTGCACTTCAAGTTGAAGGCGTGCAAGAAGGTGCGGTATTTGGCGGGACTGCGACTGACGATAATTCAGGCACTTTGCGTTATGTTCGAGTGATGCACGGTGGTTTTGAAATTGCACCTGATAACGAATTGAATGGTATTACATTCGGTGGTGTGGGTTCTGGTACGACTGTTGAGTATCTGCAAATACATAAAAATGCCGATGATGGTGTTGAGTTCTTTGGTGGAAATGTAGATGTTAAATATCTTGTCCTTACTGATATTCAAGATGACAGCATTGACTGGGATAATGGCTTCCGAGGACGCATGCAATATGTTCTGGTTCGTCACGCGCTTGATAACTCTGATGCAAACCGCGGAATAGAAGCAGATAACGATGGTTCTACTCCTGATAAAGACCCGCAATCTAATCCAAGTATCGCCAATGTGACTATTATTGGTAATACATTTGATGGTGAAGATGATTCAGAAGGTGTGTATTTACGTGAGGGAACTGGCGCTCAACTAGCCAACTTTATCGTAACCGGTCCGGCTGCAATGGGTGAGTGTTTTGAAGTTGAAAACGTAATCGAAAGCCAGGCAAACCTGGGTGATGGAACGATAACGTTCACAAACTCCGTGATTGCCTGTGAAAACGGCGAGAACTTCAAGAATTCAGATGGTGCGGTTGATTTGTCTGATTGGTTCCTTAACGTGCAAGCAGCCAATGTTGTGGCTGCGGATCAGGCAACAGTATTAACTGGAATATTTTCAAATGCAGTGGGTACACCAAAAGATTTTTCTGGTGATACCTTCTTTGAAAATGTTGACTTTGTTGGCGCAGTAAAAGCTGACAATGACTGGACGGCTGGCTGGACGGTCGGTCTAGAGTAAGTTTGTTATTAACGATTAATTAATCAGTAGAACAGCAGCAACTCATCACATTGATGATTGCTGCTTTCGTTTTAAGAATATTAACGAGGTTAATAATGAATATGCCTTTATCAAGGTTTACTCTCAAGCGTCTTAGCCTGGCTGTAGTAGCTGGCTTAAGCCTGCAAACGACGCTAGCCGTTGCTCAGCAACAAGATGACGAAGAGCAGGCGATTGAAGAAGTAGTGGCTACAGGTACACGCCTTAAGGGTACTGCAACTGCTGTTCTTCAGGAAAGAAAAAACCAAGCCTTTGTGGCAGATATCTTAGGTGCAGAACAAATTTCTCG
>JBLHNW010000194.1:0-7338 GCA_047622205.1 Paraglaciecola sp. | reverse complement strand
AAATGTGCCTTTAGTTGCTGACATGTCTTCTAATATCCTGTCAAAACCCATAGACGTCAGTCGATTCGGTGTTATTTACGCCGGAGCCCAAAAAAACATTGGTCCAGCCGGCTTGTCGATAGTCATTGTGAGAGATGACCTGCTCAGTAGAGCAAGAATTGAAACGCCTTCGATACTGCATTACGATACTCTGGCAAAAAGCGGCTCCATGTACAACACGCCTCCTACTTATGCCTGGTATTTGGCAGGATTGGTTTTTAAGTGGTTAAAACACCAGGGTGGTGTACAACAGATGGCTCGCCTCAATCTGGCTAAATCACAAAAATTATATAGCTGTATCGATGAATCCGAATTTTATTCTAATAATGTACAAAGCGAATACCGTTCGAAAATGAATGTGACATTCCACTTGGCTAATCCCGCTTTAGAGGCAGCATTTTTGTCAGAATCGGAAAAACAAGGATTGAAAGCCTTGAAAGGACATCGGCTAGTAGGAGGTATGCGCGCTAGTTTATACAATGCCATGCCGATAGCAGGTGTGGATGCTTTAACTGAATTTATGCAAGACTTTGTAAGGAGATATGGCTAATGGAACAATTGTTGTTGCAAGCAATCAAGAAAGTTGGGGGAACAGTCAATGTTCCAGGGTCAAAAAGTTTGTCAAATCGTGCGCTGTTGTTAGCGGCTTTGGCAAATGGACAAACACATTTAACCAATTTACTTGATAGCGATGATATAAGACACATGCTTAAGGCGTTAACTCAATTAGGTGTGGTGTATCGTTTGTCTGAGGATAAAACGCAATGTTGGGTAAACGGCCTTGGTCAGGCATTTAATAGTAAAACTGGATTGGAGTTGTTTTTGGGCAATGCCGGGACAGCCATGCGCCCTCTATGTGCAGCTTTAGCTGCCTCCACTGGTGAGTTTATTTTGACAGGTGAACCAAGAATGGAAGAACGTCCGATTGGCGCGTTAGTTGATTCTTTACGTCAGGCTGGCGCTGAGGTCGAATATCTCAAAAACCAAGGTTACCCTCCCCTGAAAATTTCAGGTAAGTCTTTGTCAGGTGGAAAGATAGATGTAGACGGTAGTGTTTCCAGTCAATTTTTAACCGCTTTACTTATGGCCTCTCCCTTGTTTGAACAAGACTCTGAGATTGTTATTCAGGGAGAATTGGTTTCAAAACCCTACATCGATATTACTTTACAAACTATGGCCCAGTTTGGGGTGGTCGTAACTAACCAAAATTACCAACGCTTCATAGTGAAAGGACAGCAACAATATAAATCGCCAGGACAGTTTTTAGTTGAAGGTGATGCTTCGTCTGCATCTTATTTTCTTGCTGCTGGGGCGATTAAAGGAGGAACAGTAAAAGTTACTGGAGTTGGAAAGAAAAGTATCCAGGGTGATATTCGTTTTGCTGACGTATTGGAAAGAATGGGCGCGAAAATCACCTGGGGTGATGACTATATTCAAGTAAAGGGCGCAGCGCTTAAAGCCGTTGATATGGATATGAATCATATTCCCGATGCTGCTATGACCATCGCCACCACAGCCTTATTTGCAGAAGGTACAACATCGATTAGAAATATATACAATTGGCGGGTAAAAGAAACAGATCGATTGGCAGCAATGGCCTGCGAGTTAAGAAAAGTTGGTGCTGAGGTGATTGAAGGCAATGATTTTATCAGTATTACTCCTCCACAAAAGCTGATTAAAGCTGAAATCGATACCTACGATGACCATCGAATAGCGATGTGTTTTTCATTGATAGCACTAAGCGATACAGCGGTAATTATTAATGATCCGGGATGTACAGCAAAAACCTTTCCGGATTATTTTACTCAGTTGGCAACAATTTGTGACTAAGCCAGTTGAATTTTTCTCTGCGTAGTCATAGACGCTTACATTGAGTTTATTGCTTATCTCAGTTCTATAAGTATAATGCGCCGGATTTTCAATAGCGCAGGAGAGGTCATGCAAGCAAATCCCGTCATAACAGTAGACGGCCCAAGTGGCGCTGGAAAAGGGACCATTAGTTCCTTGCTAGCCAAAAAGCTCGGTTGGCATTTTTTAGACAGTGGCGCGATATATAGGGTATTGGCAATAGCCTCAGTCCATCATCAAATACAAGCAGAAGATGAGGTGGCATTATTACCCTTGGCGTCGGGCTTGGATGTAAATTTCGAAACATCCGATCTCGGTACAAAAATTATTCTTGAGGGAGAAGACGTTACCGACACCATTAGAACCGAAAGTGTTGGGGCAATAGCATCGAAAATTGCTTCATTACCGTCAATTCGAGAGGCCTTATTGCGCCGCCAACGTGCTTTTAGCCAGTCCCCGGGTTTAGTGGCCGATGGACGCGATATGGGCACCGTAGTGTTCCCTAATGCTCAAGTTAAGATATTCCTGACAGCGAGTGCTGAAGAGCGCGCCCAGAGACGTTTTGATCAGTTGAAAGGCAAGGGCTTTGATGTTAGCATGTCGCGCCTTTTGACGGACATACAAGCACGTGACCAGCGAGATGTGAATCGAACTGTTGCTCCTTTGGTGTCAGCAAAAGATGCACTTGTGATTGACTCTACTTGTTTAGATGTTTATCAAGTGTATGAAAAGATTGAAGAATTTATAGGCGAGAAACTTAAGTAAGTTTGTCGCTATAAACAGTAACTTTAGAAAAAGCCTCCAATTTCAGGATGAAATTGTTATTAGTTAACAACCCCGCATTAACCGGAATGTAGTGTGGATATTAAAAAATGAATATAAATAAACCTATGATTGAAAATTTCGCTCAACTATTCGAAGAAAGTTTAAAAGTAATCGAGACCCGCCCTGGTGCTATTGTTAAAGGTACTATTGTATCTATCGACAAAGATATTGTACTAGTAGACGCAGGTTTAAAATCCGAAAGTGCTATTCCAATTGAACAGTTCAGAAATGCCGACGGCACTCTAGACGTCGTAATTGGCGATGTCATTGACGTTGCACTTGATGCAATTGAAGATGGCTTTGGTGAGACTATATTGTCTCGCGAAAAAGCTAAACGTCATGAAGCATGGGTTGAGCTTGAGAAAGCTTACGAAGAGAAAGAAACGATCATTGGTGTTATCAATGGTAAGGTCAAAGGTGGCTTTACGGTTGAAGTCAATACAGTTCGTGCATTCTTACCTGGTTCTTTGGTTGATGTTCGTCCAGTGCGTGACACAACTCACCTTGAAGGCAAAGAATTAGAATTTAAAGTTATCAAACTTGATGCTAAGCGCAACAACGTTGTTGTCTCTCGTCGTGCCGTTATCGAAGCAGAGAGCAGTGCAGAACGTGACTTGTTGTTAGCTAACCTTGACGAAGGCCATGAAGTTAAAGGTATTGTTAAGAACCTTACTGACTATGGTGCATTCGTAGATTTGGGTGGTGTTGACGGTCTTCTTCATATTACTGATATGGCTTGGAAACGCGTTAAGCACCCAAGTGAAATTGTTAATGTTGGTGACGAAATTAACGTTAAAGTACTTAAGTTTGATAAAGAAAAATCACGTGTTTCACTTGGTATGAAGCAAATGGGCAACGATCCTTGGCAAGAAATTGCTCATCGTTACCCTGAAGGCGCTAAGTTAAGTGGTGCTGTGACTAACCTAACTGATTACGGTTGTTTCGTTGAAATTGAAGATGGCGTAGAAGGTTTAGTACACGTATCTGAAATGGATTGGACTAACAAAAACATTCACCCGTCTAAAGTTGTTAACTTGGGTGATACTGTTGAAGTAGTAGTTCTTGAAATTGATGAAGAACGTCGTCGTATCTCTCTTGGCCTTAAGCAGTGTAAACCTAATCCTTGGGAAGAGTTTGCTAAAGCGCAGGTTAAAGGCGACAAAGTTAGCGGTAAGATTAAATCTATTACTGACTTTGGTATCTTTATTGGTCTTGACGGTGGCATTGATGGTTTGGTTCACTTATCTGATATTTCATGGAATAAGACTGGCGAAGACGCTGTTCGTGAATACAAGAAAGGTGATGAAATCTCTGCTGTTGTATTGCAAGTTGACCCTGAGCGCGAGCGTATCTCACTTGGTGTTAAACAAATCGATGAAGACCCGTTCAATCAGTATCTGACAGATACGAAGAAAGGTGCTATCGTTATTGGAACAGTTACCGCTGTAGATGCTAAAGGTGTAACCGTTAAACTTGGTGATGAAGTTGAAGGTTATATCCGAGCTGCTGACTTAGCACGTGAACGTGTTGAAGATGCTTCTGAACTTGTTAGTGTTGATTCAGAAATTGAAGCTAAGTTTATGGGTGTTGATCGTAAGAATCGCATCGTTAACTTATCTGTCAAAGCGAAAGATCACGCAGATGAGAAAGAAGCCTTGGATAAAGTTAATCAGCAAGAAGATGTTGGTTTCACCAATGCTTTCGCTGATGCTTTCAAAGCAGCCAAAAGCGACGATTAATCTGGCGAGGTGTGCTTGATATGTAATATCCGGCACACCTTAACATCGGTAATAACAGTTTTTTTGATTGACTAGAGGTGAAGATGACTAAATCAGAACTTATCGAAAGACTCGCCGATAAAGCCCGCCACGTTGCTGCGAAAGATGTGGAATCGGCAATTAAAGAAATGCTTGAACAAATGGCGCAAACTTTACAGAAAGGTGAGCGTATCGAAATTCGTGGATTTGGCAGCTTTTCTTTGCATTACCGTGCTCCTCGCATCGGTCGCAATCCAAAAACAGGTGAAACTGTGAAGTTGGATGGCAAATATGTCCCTCACTTCAAACCTGGAAAAGAATTGCGTGAACGTGTAAACGAAAGTTTGGTTCACTGATTTTTATAAAAAATATAAAACGGCACTCCAATTGGAGTGCCGTTTTTGTTAGAGTGTATAAATATTTACGAGACTCTGTTCAATAGCTCCTGGTATCAAATTATTTCGTCAGTGCTGTTGTTTACAATAGTCTAACCCACTCATTTTTAGGAGTTGAACTGTTATGAAGTTTAAGGGTTTAATCTTCCTTATTGGAATATTAATTTTCCTGTTGTTTGTCGGGTTTGTTGGATCACAAAACGGACATTTGGTGACAGTTAACTACCTTATTGCTGAATCGGAAATGCGAGTTTCAGTGTTAATGGCGATAGCCTTCATTCTGGGTGTGTTTTTCACTCTACTAACATTGTCCTGGTATATTTTCCGCTTAAAGTGGCGGATTGTGCGTCTTGAGCGTCAACATAAAAAATTAACTCAAATCGAAAAAGCTTAAATATGCTTGAACTGTTGTTTTTATTACTCCCGGTTGCTGCTGGCTATGGTTGGGTAATGGGCAGAAATAGTGTGCGCCAGGCCCAGCGTAAACAATCCAGCATTCTCTCCAAACACTATTATAGAGGCTTAAATTTCTTATTGTCAGACGAGCCAGATAAAGCCGTCGATACCTTGATTAAAATGATAAACTTGGACAATGATACGGTTGAAACGCACATTGCCATGGGGAAGTTCTTTCGTCATAGGGGAGAGTTAGACCGTGCTATACGTGTACACCAAAATTTAGTCAGTAAAGAGCAAATATCTGGATCTCAACGAGAATCTGCATTAAAAGAACTTGGCCGTGACTATATATTGGCAGGATTCTTAGAACGTGCCGAAAATGCTTTTTTACAGTTGCTAAATAGCGAAAAACACTATGTTGATGCCCAGCGACAATTATTCAATATCTATCAAACGACTAAAGAATGGGAAAGAGCGATAGAACTAGCCGAAAATATGATAGGAAATCATGGGGATAGTGATGAGCTTTGTGCACGAATAGCGCATTTTTATTGTGAGCAAGCCAACATTGAGCGGCTTAAGAAAAACTTTGAGTCAGCAGAAAAAAATTTACAGAAGGCCATCATGTCCGACGAGCATGGGGTTAGGCCATGGTTAATGTTGGGCCAAATGGCAATTGAACAAGATCAGTACCAACAAGCAATAGAATATTTAAAACAAGTGCCCGAACGTGATATCTCCTGGTTTAGTGAGGCTGTGCCACTACTGGAACTTTGTACTGAAAATTTAAAAGACGAGCAGCAATTAGAAAAAATATTGGAACAATACTGGCAGCAATGTGCCACGGCCTATTTGGCGAAAGTTAAGTTAATGGCCAGACGTGGCGAATCTGTTGAGGCTGCGGATGTATTGTTGCAACAATTACGTGTCCACCCAACTATGAAAGGTTTTAGAACCTTAATGGGTTTATATATTGAACAAAAAACACAACAGCAATCAACTGAGAGCCTATTGTTATTAAAGGAGTTGGTTGAAGAGCAGATTAAACAGCGTCCCAAATATCGCTGTCACAGTTGTGGGTTTTCAGGTAGCCAAATTCATTGGTTATGCCCTTCTTGTAAAAAGTGGGGAATGGTGAAACCTATCAAGGGATTAGACGGAGAGTAGTGCGTATGCAGCAATCTAAAGTCGTTGTGGCCCTGGATTTTGAGAATAAAAATCAAGCTTTGTCTTTTGTTGATAAAATTGAACCGAAATTATGTAGGCTAAAAGTAGGCAAAGAAATGTTTACTTATTTTGGTCCAGAGTTTGTTAAATATTTAGTCAGCAAGAATTTCGATGTGTTTTTGGACCTGAAATTTCATGACATTCCCAATACAGTCGCTAAAGCCTGCACGGCTGCGGCTGATCTTGGCGTGTGGATGGTTAATGTTCATGCTTCTGGCGGTCAAACAATGATGGAGCGCGCCCAACAGGCTCTCCAGCAATTTCAAGGGGACAAACCCATTTTGATTGCAGTAACTGTTCTGACTAGCATGGATCAAGCGCAATTAAATGGTATTGGTATTAACGTCTCTCCCGAAGAGCAAGTATTAAGGTTGGCAAAACTGACTAAACAATCCGGGCTTGATGGGGTGGTTTGCTCAGCTCAAGAAGCCTCTATGTTGAAGCAACAACTCGGTAGTGAATTTAAGTTAGTAACACCTGGTATTAGACCATCTGGTGTTGCTAATGATGACCAAAGCAGAGTCATGACACCGCAACAAGCTATGCAGGCAGGTGTTGATTACATGGTAATTGGTAGACCTATTACTCAATCATCGGACCCTTTAGCTACACTACGAGAGATCAATAGAAGCATTTGTTAGTTAATCCGAATTCAGGATAAACAGAGCTAATAAGCGCCGCTATTACTCGCCATTTCTGTGTTGTTCGCCTTGAATTGAAGCCCCCAGTTGCTCTGAATTCGTAATTTTGTAGGAGCATGGGTATGTAACTATCGCTTTGAAATACAAAGGAAAGTTAATTTTTCTACTTCCCTTATGTCGAGTTCTGCATAGTTATACTTTTGGAAG
>JBLHNW010000193.1:0-7345 GCA_047622205.1 Paraglaciecola sp. | reverse complement strand
GTGGGGATTGGAAGGTCACCAGTGTTATTGTTACCGAAATTCTCATCAGCTTCAAATTTGATGAACCATGGAGTACTAGGGTCAGCAGTGCCAGTGACAAGTTTCAGGTCAAAAGTTACATTGCCCATGGCTACCATCTCTGCAGCATTATAAGGAGCTGGGCTATCAGTGAATTCGCTGCGGCTTATGTAGCCAACTACAGCGGGTGATGCGCCAATGGTAAATTCACTAACCGCACCATTCTCGGCATCATCTGCTACTACCGCGAAAGATTCCTCACTACTAGACCAAAGAGGCCAGCTCGGATTTTCTTGATCAGCAAAAATGGTAATAGGAATAGCTATGCCGGTAAGAGGAACCGGTGGACTAGGAGCAACACCTGTAACCAAAGCCCCTGTTGGATCTGCTTCAGTCGCTTCGGTTTTATAGCCAAGACGAGTGGTTTCACAACCAGAGCCATCTATTGGATTAACAGAACATTCATATACCCTTACATAATCAATTTGAAAAGTTTGACCCTCTGCAAATGCAGCAGGATCAACACCATTGTCGAAATTGGCCGCATTGTTGGTGTTGCCGGCAAAGGCTCCGCCGACAGCTAAATTCAACAGGATATGGAAATCCTGATCAAAAGGTGCTGGACTCCAGTCAACTTCTAATTCACCGCTGATCGCGTCAAAAAACTCAGCATACCAACCTCTGTGTTCAAGTTTTGGGTCACCTACACTGTTAAAACTAATTTCTGACATCAACTGTGTCTGAAATAAATAGTCATCTATATACCAGCGAATTTCACCTTCTTGCCATTCTACGGCATAAGTATGAAAATCATCGGCAGGGTTTGAACCATCCAAAATGTCAAAGGTCGTGCCTGAGCTGTCGAATTGAAAGTTACTATTTGGAGTGCCAGAGCCATAGTACAACTGACCTACAATAGAGTTTTCTACCGCACCCGCGGCGTCAACTTCTTTTAAGTTAACAGCTTCCAGAATATCGATTTCGCCAGATCTTGGCCATGTACCGTACACTTCGTCAGTGGATAACATCCAGAAAGCAGGCCAAGAACCTTGACCAAAGGGCAGTTTAGCGCGCATTTCAAAGCGGCCATAAGTCCAATCGCCCTGGTTTTTAGTTACCATTCGCGCGGAGGAATAAGGAAGAGGTTCACCTTCAAGTGGTTTGGCTACTATATTTAACATGCCAGAATCGAGGAATGAATTTTCTGGGCTGTCTGTATAACACTGCTGCTCGTTGTTGCCACCACCGTCACAGTTGACTTCGTGTGTCCATTTATCTAAATCTATTTCTGTGCCGTCGAACTCGTCGCTCCAGACTAGCTTCCAGTCACTTACGGGGGTCGTTACATCTACCGCGTCAAAATCGCTGTTTGTAGTGCTACCGCCACAACCAGCAAGGCCTATAGCCAGCGAGATAGCTAACGAAATCGAACGAAAGTGCGTCAGTCGTTTAACGCTATTAGTTACCATGGTGTTCTCCGAGATTCTTATTCAAGATTTACAATACCCCTAATTACAGCTATTGATTCTGGGCGCCTTTGGCTATGGGCTGATTGCATTCTAAAATTTTAATGTTAATGCCAAAGCATTTATGTAACACAAACGTTAATAGGGACGTATTAAAATGCGTTAAGGCGGTATAATGGGAAGGTGGAATGGACGATCCACCTGAGCGGAGTCCGTTGTCACCAATATGGTGCGAGTATGCCTTACTGCAGCTTAGTCGGACTCAATAACCGGGTTTGTCTTGATTCAATTAAAGAAACCTACTGCTTGTGCCGTCGATACGATCCTAAGTGTTACCTAAACGCTAGCTAAGTGTTAATTAAACATACACACTTTGAGCTGTTATGGATCAGAATGGTTTGGCACATGCAAGCCATGGCATATCTTAGGTCAACAGGGTCACATTGTTCGGTTCGAATTAATTTAAACATACTAACTTTGGGTGTAAGAAACTATCAAAATCGTCAATGCATTAATTTATTTTTAAACACTAAAATTACTTGATTTTGACGGAGTACAACTTACCGCAAGTGCAGTCCGCTTGAGCTTGTTTTGATTGCGTTAGATTTTTCATCCCCTATTGTCAGCCTCCAGTTGTGAACGTTCTTTAGTGAGCGGAATCAGGTGCGCCAATAAGAGAGATAATATGAAACAGTGCAATAATTTCACTAATATACTGAAAATTATACTTATTTTGTCTGTTAGTAGTTGTACTTCTGAAGTAACTGTATCCTCTGTTGACGATAATCTTACGTTGCTTCCTACTGAGTCAATCAACACAACAAATTTAGCAGGCCGTTCTGGTCAAATTAAGACATTTAATACCGAGTTTCATATCTATTCCACAGAAATGGCTCCTAGCGATGTTCCGGTATTTTTTAATGGTATCTCTTATTTTCTCTACGCAAGCGAACTAAACGATTCGCGTGCATTGCTCTTGGAACAAACTTATCAACTGATTTTGAATCTGGCGATAAGTGGGCAATCGGGAAGAATAAAATTTATGTAATGGGATGGTTCATCACTTAAAAGTGCTGAACTTTTCCAAGGTTAATATTTCGGAGTAATTAGACTCCAATAAAGTTGAATAGATTATGAATATAGAAAAATCACAAGTTAACACCGTATCCGGCGAGTTTATTACTCTAGGTGATGAACGGTTTTACGCCATAAACAACGTTGACAAGATGGCACCATTTTTTATCAGCGTCATTTCTGATAGTGATCACTGGTTATTTGTTTCCTCAAAAGGCGGACTAACAGCTGGTCGGGTGTCTCCAGACACTGCCCTTTTTCCTTATGTAACCGTTGATAATATCCATGAGAGCACCGTTCATACCGGCAGTAAAACTTTACTACGTGTGAATCAAAACGGTAAGCAGTGTGAATGGGAACCATTCAACAAGGAACATGATGGGCGCTATAAAATTAACCGTCATATCTATAAGAATCTGCTAGGCAATAAATTGTGTTTTGAAGAAATAAACCATGATTTGCGATTGGCGTTTCGTTATACCTGGGTGAGTAGTGACAGCTTCGGTTTTGCCCGCCAGTGTGAACTGCAAAATTTGGCTGAACACAACACTTCATTGGAAATGATTGACGGTCTGCAGAATATTCTGCCGGCGGGCACTCCGCGTTTTGCCCAGACAAATACCAGCAATTTGGTCGATGCCTACAAATGGAGTGAGTTGGATGAACAGACTGGGTTAGCTCTTTTTACGCTTTATTCGGGTATTACTGACCGTGCTGAGCCATGCGAATCCCTTAAGGCAAATACAGTGTTTTGCCTTGGGCTGAAACAGGCCAAAGTGCTCGTTTCTTCAGAGCAACTGGATAATTTTCGCCTCGGTAAGGCGATCCATCAGGAAAACCAAAAGCGTGGTATTCGTGGCGCCTATATGGTTAACGTGAGCCTGGAACTCCCCCCTGTCTCCACGCAATCCTGGCAGTTAGTGGCGAATATCGAACAGACTCAGAGTCAGTCAGTTGCCTTGCGTAAACAACTTGGTAATCCAAGCGAAGTCGCTGAGGCAATAAACCTCTCTGTTGCCCATGGTTCTGACGAACTAGCGCGAATTATGGCGGGTGGCGATGGTTTTCAGGCGACCGCTGAGGAACAAGTTTCGGTACATCATTATGCCAACGTATTATTTAACATTTTGCGCGGTGGTGCGTTTAATGATCAGTACAATATCACTGCTGAGGATTTTGCAGACACCATCAAACTGTTCAATCACGATGTATATCAGCGACATCAAACGATGTTTGCCAATTTGCCTGAAAAAATTGATCTTATGCAACTGCAAGCATTGGTTGAACAACAAAACGATAGTCAGTTGCAGCGACTTAGCAGTGAATACCTGCCGATTATCTTTGGCCGTCGTCATGGCGACCCCAGCCGTCCCTGGAACCAATTCGCGATTAAGTTGAAAGACGAAAATGGCAAACGGTTACAGACATATCAGGGTAATTGGCGTGACATATTCCAGAATTGGGAAGCGTTGACATTTAGCTACCCTGAGTTTATTGAAAGTGTTATTGGCAAATTTGTTAACGCATCTACATTGGATGGTTATAACCCTTATCGGGTCACAAAAGAGGGCTTTGACTGGGAAGTAGAAGAACCAGATGATCCTTGGAGCTATATTGGCTACTGGGGTGATCATCAGATCATCTATTTACAGAAAATGTTGGAACTGTCCAGACAGTTTCACCCCGAGCGACTAAATCAGTTGTTACACAAACCCATTTACTGCTATGCCAATGTGCCTTACAAGATCAAGCCTTTTGAAGCCTTGCTCGAAAACGCCAAAGCAACGGTAGACTACGATCAGGAATTGGCTGATAAAATTGAGCAACGTGTCGCTAACATGGGGGTTGACGGTAAGTTGGTACTCGATGCCAATGGCGAAGTTTATCAAGTCAATCTGTTGGAAAAATTGCTGGTTCCCTTATTGGCAAAATTGGGTAATTTAGTAGTAGGTGGAGGAGTTTGGTTAAATACCCAACGTCCGGAATGGAATGATGCAAATAATGCTCTGGTTGGCCAAGGTTTATCTATGGTCACCCTTTACTACATGCGCCGCTATGTTAAATTTTTGCAACAATTACTCGATTCTACTTTGCCTTCAACCACCCTCTCAAGTGAAGTTGCTCAGTGGATGACGGAAACAGCGCAGGCATTGCACAATGTCCGTAAGTTACTGGGAGCACAGCCACTAACTGCAGCACAACGCTATCAGTCTTTGCTTGAACTTGGTCGTGCAGCGAGCCGTTATCGTGATGTGGTCTATCAGCAAGATTCGTTTGCTGACACAATTGAACAACCGGTCGATCAGATCAGCGCTATGTTGGATGATGCCCTTGCCGCAATCGACCATAGTATTTCCAGCAATTTACGTAATGATGGTCTTTACAACGCCTATAACTTGCTTAACCTGCAAGCACAAAGCCTGACCGTAGACACACTTTATCCCATGCTCGAAGGGCAGGTTGCAGCACTTAGTGCGGGTGTCATATCACCACAAGAAGCCGTGACTGTGCTAGAAACCTTATTCGCAAGTAATCTGTACAGAGAAGATCAACACACCTTTATTCTTTATCCCGACCGCAAATTACCTGGATTTTTAGAGAAAAATCTAATACCCGCAGATCAGATAGAAGCGATTCCGTTGTTGCAACAGATGCTCGAAAACGGGGATACACGCCTGGTATTACGCGACATTGATGGACAATACCGATTTAACGCCGAATTCACTAATATGGGTGATCTCAATCAACAATTAGATGAGATGGCTGGGGAATATGCTGAAGAACTTGAATCAAACCGTGTGGTGTTACAGGCGCTGTATGAACAAGTATTCAACCATCAGGAATTTACCGGTCGCTCTGGCGGCATGTTCGGCTTTGAAGGCCTAGGCTGCATATACTGGCATATGGTCGCGAAGCTGTTGCTGGCAGTGAGCGAGAACTTCTTTACAGCCCTAGAAAAACAAGGCGATGAGGCAAGCTGTCAGCGTCTTGGAGACTTATATTATCGAGTGCGGGAAGGTATTGGTTTTAATAAGACGCCGACAGAATTTGGTGCATTTCCATGTGACCCATACTCCCACACACCAAAACATGCAGGTGCTCAACAACCGGGCATGACTGGTCAAGTTAAAGAAGAGGTTTTGGCTCGTTTCGCAGAATTAGGAATAAGAGTGAAGGATGGTGCCGTACGTTTTCAGCCGAATTTATTACGCCCTCAGGAATTCATCAACGAAAGTCAGCAATTTCGTTATTTGGATGTAGATGGCGTTTGGCAGGAACTCACGGTTCCAGTCTCTGGTTTGGCCTTTACTTGGAGCCAGGTACCGATAGTGTATTGCTTAGATGATACGGCACAACCATCGTTGACCGTCACCTGGGAAGACGGCAGACAGGAAACGTTGGCACAATTGAATTTGTCCCCTGAGCAAAGCTCAGAGCTGTTTGTACGAAGTGGCCGCATCCGGCAACTAAAGCTGGTATTAACCAGCAACAACTTGCTGAAAGCTTGAATATTTTTTAGAAGTAAAAAATTTAGTCTAGTGAATTGCAGTCGCTTTTGGGCACTGCAAGCAAATAATTAATTGAAGATGGTTCGCCATCGTTGGGAATAATAATATGTCAAATTTTAATAATATGTCTCACAAAGGCAGTGCCTATCAAAAATATTTGTCCTTATCTGGTATCAACTCCTCCAATCTATCTGTTGGGGAGTTAAATACATTAGTTGAAAAAATGCTTGAGCAAAAGATCCACGGTATATCCTTCAGTCCTTATGTTGAAGGTCAGGGACCAGGGACATTGCTGGGGGAAGAGCAGATCCGCGAGCGTCTGAGTTTGATTCAATCGAATACCCAATGGATCAGAACGTTTTCATGTACCGATGGTAATGAATTGATCGCAAAAATTGCCCACGAAAATGGTCTTAAAACTATGGTTGGCGTTTGGTTGGGTGAAGATTTAGAGAAAAACGAGGAAGAAGTGGCGAATGCGATCGAGGTTGCTAAAGCCGGTTACGCTAATATTCTTGGTGTGGGTAATGAAGTACTGCTTCGTGGTGATATTAGCGAAGATCAATTGATTGACTACATCAATCGGGTAAAGGAAGCGGTACCTGATGTTGAAGTAGGATATGTGGATGCGTACTACGAATTTGTCGATCATCCTCGAGTAACAGAAGTCTGCGATGTGATTCTGGCTAACTGCTATCCATTTTGGGAAGGTTGCCCGGCTGAGCACTCTTTACTGTATATGAAAGACATGTATAAGCGTGCCGTAAAAGCCGCGAACGGTAAGAAAGTTATCATTAGTGAAACTGGCTGGCCAAATGTAGGTACTGCCGAACGAGGTGCTCTTCCGTCTTATGAAAACGCCATAAAGTACTTTATTAATACCTATCAGTGGGCCGAAGAAGAAGGCATCGAGATTTTCTACTTTTCATCATTTGACGAAACATGGAAGGTTGCCGCCGAAGGCGATGTAGGCGCTTATTGGGGAATTTGGGACAAAGACGGAAAGTTGAAGTATGTATAAAATTTCCGAGGAACAAAAGAAAAACCAACGCAGCCTGAATATAAAACATGGTAATGCGATTTGTTATTCTGGTTATCGGGAAGGACAAGATCCGCGACAAGGCGTTTTCCCCTCGTATGAGGAGATCCGTGAAGACCTACTTATTTTGGCCAAAAACTGGCGCTTTCTTCGGGTCTACGATTGCAGTGTGCATGCTGAAAGGGTGTTGCAGGTAATTAAAGACGAAGGACTTGATTTTAAGGTGATGCTTGGGGTCG
>JBLHNW010000192.1:0-7358 GCA_047622205.1 Paraglaciecola sp. | reverse complement strand
AAAGATGACAAAAAAACTTGGTAGCACACCCCTTTGTTTTTCAAAGGCGTTTCCATAGGCTTGCAATTTTTTCATCAGCTTATCGCTAACTTGCACTTCAGCTTTTAGATTATCCTCCTGCAATTGCCTCTGACTCAGCAGTTGGTGATCCAATAATTCTCTGAGCTGGATTTTCTCCCCATATAAGCCATGGTGAATTTTACCGTAAATAAATCGTCCAACCAGACCACTAGCGACCATCAATAACATGCTAATCAGGGCGATATTACTGTTGATTGAACCCAGACTAAAATTGCAATGATAGAGAATTAAAAGTGGCCCAAGCACGCCCAATGCCATATGTATCTTAAACCAATTTTTAGTCGAAAAAATTAACCATGAACTCCGCTGAAAACGCTTACGTAAAGGGTAAAGTAGTAGCAATAACATCATTAAACCGCCGATTATGCCTAAGGCATAGCCCAATCCAAATTCAGCAGATAACAGGTATTCATCACGTATTTCCCAGCCGATATACACGGCTATACAGACTGCCAAGACATTAAGCATTAAAGGCCGTGTAGATTTAGCCTTTATCAGCGTTTTATTGCTGGCCTTACTCTCTGGGACTGCCTCGTTGGACAATTCGGCACCCATTTAACTTGGCCTGTTGTCAACAACTTGTTCACTGATAACAAGCGGCAGAATATCTTGAAAAGTCGGCGCTATTGGAGTGGATATCTGTTCGAAATCTCCGTTTTGTCTAATCGCATCCCCCGTAAGAGATATCCTGGCCCCCACTACGAGTTGTTTAACACTGGAAATTGTGCGACCCGCTACAAGCGCCATTTGATCACTAAGTGACACAGTTATGGGGAGATCGCTAACCAACATGCGTATTGCAGCAAGAGGCGGTCCGCTAATCACTGATCCCGATGATTCGAATGCCCGTGCAAAAATATAGACCGTCAAGTTTGGATCAAGTTTATCTTTGATTCTGGGATCTATGCTCAATAAAAGATTCAACGCCACTGGGGCTGGAGCACTGCCCTTTTGATTTATAGGCTTGGGCGGGGCAATAATCGCTTGCTTGTCGCTGTCTGCCTGGCGAGCAAAATACTCCTGTAAAAAACTGTCGTTGAAGGGTGTAGTGGGTGGAATATAATCTTTGCTGGTCTCAGACCAGGGTATCTCACCCGCATACCCAAGTGCTTTGGCTCGGTTGAAAGCGTCTGTGGCGTCCTCCCAACGTTGTACATGGTGATAAGATTTCGCCAGTAAAATCCACCCTTGCATGTCATCCGGAGAGTTTTCTAATCTAGTACGCAGGCCGTCTACCAAATCTTCTACGGCGGCAACTTTCTTAGTTGTATCAGTTGATATTTGAGAGACTGATGAAGATTGAACAGTCTCATCTATATTATCCTTTGAAGAATTTTCGGGAGACAAATAGACGGAAATCTTAGGATAAAAAACAAGCGACAAAATTATAGCCAGTACCGCAAAGAGCAAGTACAGATTGACTTTACCTAGAAACATTTTTTTTGCATTCATTAAAATCACCTTTTGTCAGCTAGCTGATTAATTAGCGCAACTACTAACTTGTTCACAGCTAATGCTGGCTGCTTCTATCTATCGACAAATAAATCCACCGTCCATTTCATGGGATTGACGTTTAAATAATAGTCTAACGGCGTAGTAACGCAAAAGCCGCGCCAATGACTCAAATCCATTTTGTAACAACAACTTACTACTCAATTAGAAATACAAAATGTCAAATTGAAGAACGATCACCTTATGACTGTCGCAATCATGCAACACCTTAACTATCCGCCAGAAGTCACCCTCGGGTATAAATCTTCATAAGCTTTATAACTATAGCTACTAATACTTAAAATAATCTTAAGCTAAGCTTAAGCTAGATAAATTAAACTAGTTTTTGTAGTGGTTAATTGATCTGCGTCACAAAATTCAAGCATCGCTTAGCTTAGTTTCTTTTAAGGCTTTATATGATATGTCGTTACCTAATTAATTATAAAAGTGTATATGCAAATTTTATTCGAAAAGATATTGAATCAACCCTGGCTAATTTATCTTCTGCCAATGGCGCTAGTATGGCTGGTGTACTGGTTGATAAATCACCTTAAAGACACTGCAGCAAAAGCCACCAAAAAAAAGGCCATTGAAGCGGGTTTGACCGAGCCAGCCAGCCTACATCCAATTATTGACCCTAATCTTTGTCTGGGCTGTGGTGCCTGCACCCGCGCATGTCCTGAAGGAGATATATTGGGGCTCATCAGAGGCAAGGCACAATTGATTAAGCCGTCAAACTGTATTGGTCATGGTGCGTGCAAAACTTCCTGCCCTTTCGATGCCATTTCCTTGGTATTTGGAACAGAAAAACGCGGTGTGGATATTCCACTGCTTAAGCCCAATTTTGAAACTGAAGTAGATGGTATTTTCATTGCCGGTGAACTCGGTGGTATGGGATTAATTCGAAATGCCATAGAACAGGGAAAACAGGCTGGACAAGCTATTGTAGAAAAAGTAGCAAAACCACACGCAATGTCACTTGATCTCGTCATTGTCGGGGCTGGCCCAGCTGGTATTGCTGCGGCCCTCACAGCTAAAGCCCATAATTTGAAGTTTGTCACAATTGATCAAGATTCCTTAGGCGGCACCGTTTCTCACTTCCCTCGTAATAAAATAGTCATGACGGCACCGGTCGAACTTCCCCTAGTGGGAAAAGTCAAATTTAGGGAAACCACAAAAGAGGCCTTGCTTGAGTTTTGGCAAAAAATCATCAGCCAAACAAAACTGTTAATAAACTTTAACGAACGCTTAGAAAGTGTTGAAACATTGCAGCAGGGTTTTAAGCTAAGCACATCAACATCAGAATATTCCACCAAAACCCTGTTGTTGTGCCTCGGCAGGCGAGGAACGCCTCGCAAACTGGGTGTTAGTGGTGAGGATTTATCCAAAGTCGTATACCGAATGATAGATCCGGCTCAATACCAAAATCAGCACGTATTGGTCGTTGGAGGTGGTGACAGTGCTTTAGAAGCAGCAACCAGCATAGCAGAAGAACTTAACACTCAGGTTACGATATCCTATCGCAGCGATTCTTTTTCAAGAGCAAAACCTAAAAATCGTGAGAAATTGGAATTAGTGGCCCGAGCAGGTAATTTGAGCGTTTTACTAGGTTCAAATGTCAAAAGTGTACACCCTGAGAGCGTTGAAGTTGAACAAGACGGTACAGTAATGTCGCTCAAAAACGACGCAGTGATTGTCTGTGCCGGGGGTATTCTACCAACCCCGTTTCTTAAATCTATAGGTATCAAAATAGAGACTAAATATGGGACGTCCTAATCTCAGCGACTTGCTGGCGAGCTTTATCCTGGTGAGCCAGATATTTATGATTAGTAACACTTTTGCTGCACAAACCTTGCAGGATGCGAAGATCGCTATTCGCACCAGGCAATACCCTGAGGCGTTTCAGATACTGTCGCCATTAGCCAACAGTGGTGAAGTTGAAGCACAATATTTGCTCGCTTCTTTCTACGCAAGAGGTAGAGGAACAGAGCAAAACGACAAGCTCTGCGTTTACTGGCTGACACAGGCAGCACAGCAACAACATGCCAACGCTCAATACGATTTGGCCGCCTTATACGAACAAGGTCGCGGGATCAGTAAAAATATCGAGACTGCAATGTCCTGGTACCAGAAATCTGCCACTTTGGGTAATAAAAAAGCGCTCACAAAACTACAAGCTCTTGCCTCAAAAATCTCCGCCGAGTCAACGGATACTGCCAGTCGACTGGAACAACTCTATTTAGCGATTCGAAATAACGAACTGCCTATAATTGAACGGCTATTAAGTCAGCCTATTGATGTTAATAGCGTTGACAAATACGCTCAGACGCCCTTATTAATGGCTATTGAAAAGGGCCATAGAGAAGCCGCTCTACTGCTAACCAAAAAAGGGGCTAATACTAATTACAGCGATCGATTCGGCGAAACAGCGTTGTTTCGCGCAGTAAAATTTAACTATGCAGGTATTAGCCAAGATCTCCTCAATAGTGGCGCTCAGGTCAATGATAAAAACGCCCAAGGTAACTCTGCGTTGCACATGGCGGTGCGAAACGAAAACCTGCCAATTGTCAAAATGTTATTAAACCATGGCGCTAGCCCGAATCTACAGAACAAAAACGGCGACACCACGCTAGATTTGGCGGGTAAAGAGAGCGATAGTGCTATTGTAGTATTGTTGGTGGCGGAAGGTGGGGTCTACAATAAAATCACTGAATCGCTGGATGGCGCTAATTCAAACCCGGAAGTATTAGCCAGAAACCTCAAACGGCAAGCTGCTACTACTGATAATGTCGAAAATCCCTATACAAACTGGCCGCCTTTAAACCGTGCTGCCTGGCGCGGTCAAAGCGAGATAGTTGAGTCACTGCTCAAGAGTTCGAGTGACATTGATAGTCTTGATGATCAGCAACATACTCCCCTTTCTCGAGCCACATGGCAGGGACGTTCAAAAATTATAGCGCTACTTTTAGCCCGCGGCGCTGATCCAAATCATAGTCTACCCAATGGTTTGAGCGTTCTGGATATAGCCGTAGAAAATAATTATCCTGAAGCAGTAAAAATGTTACTTAACGCTGGAGCAGAGATAAAAGGCAGCTCCGCCCAGAGTGAACCGCTGCTTATTCTTGCGGCTAGAAAAGGCTTCGAATTAGTGGCATTAGAACTTATCAATAAGGAGGCAGAAATCAACCAAAAGTATGCTGGAAAAACGGCTCTAATGTGGGCAGCACAACTGGGGCAACGCGCACTTTTCATAAAACTATTACAAGGCGACGCCAGCATTAATTTAGTGGATAAAAACGGCAACACAGCGCTTATGTTAGCCATTACAGGACAAAACTCAGAGGCAGTAAAAATTCTATTAGGTCTGCAAGCAGACAATTCGTTTCCAGACAGTGAAGGTAATACGCCACTTGCAAGAGCCTCAAGGTTGGGTTTTACAGATGTTGCTAGGATACTCTTAGATAATGCTGTCAATGTTAACGCGCAAAATAACTTTTTAAACACCCCCTTGATGTTGGCCGCCAGCGAAGGACATACAAGCACCATCAAAGTTTTGTTGACGGCTAACCCAGATATGACAATTCGAAATAAATCGAGTCATACAGCGCTTATGCTCGCCGCACAACAAGGTCATTTATCGGTTATTAAGATATTACTCGCGAAAGGTGCTGATATTAAACGCAGAAACAAGGAAGGTAAAAATGCACAACAATTAGCAAAAGAGAGCAAGCATGATGCTGTTGCCAACTATCTTGATAAATATCAAAAAGATAAAAGCATATTAGATATCTTTAATTAAAATCTAACTATGACTTAATTACTCCAAAAAACACATTTAATAGTGACTACTTAATCGCTTTTTCGTTGTACCAATTACTAATTCTGACTTGGATTTAGTAAAGTTTTGCGTCTATATACAGCAACGTTCTAGTCAAACAGAAATCCATACTGTCTTGGCAATCAATAGGTACGCTACCAATACTTTATACAGGCCAAATTCTTATTATTCAGACTAAAAAATCAGGGCTTTTAGAGATTAAGCTTTTCTTAAGATTTCCTATGTACATTTGATAACACGACTATGTACCTGACTCAGGTAGTGTGATGAATGGACTTTAATAGGTTGTAAAAAAATGATCTAAGTCAAAGAAGACCCCAAATAATGAGGTTATATCTTGTAAGGAGTTACATTAATCCAAGTCTATTACGTTACCTGGGCAAACTGCACAGGCATGTTTGATAATGATAAATTTTGGATCACTAAAAAAGGTGTTACATGAATATTCTAAAAACGAAAAGGTTCTTTCTGTGTGTCATTTCAACTTTGTTGTTTACCGCGTTTCAAGCGCATTCGGATACAGCGACATTTACATTGAACAACTTCATTCTGGAAGACGGCGAACAAATAACAGGACAATTTACTTGGGAGTATAGTGCCGAGGACTTTGAAGGGGGCAGCGGTACTTTTACAGAGCTGCAGATCCCTCACACCAACTACAGTCTCGCTGACGACAACCTTAGTATTGGTATTGAAGCTGATTTCATCGAAATTTCGGGAAACGGAGACTTTCATGATGAAGGCCTAGATATTACGATACGTCTATTAGAGCCTTTTTCAACCAGTCAATCAGCACAATTAGATGTGAGCCAAAGCTTCTTCGAGTGCTGTGGAAATGGTTTTGAAGACCAACCTTTTACCAGTGGTAGTATTTCACTAGCCGTGGATCCTGCCACGAGTCCTGGTATGGAAATAAATGGACTGATCACGACCCGCGCAACCTGTATCGACAGGACCAGTCGTGAACGACAAGTGATTGGCCTTTCAGGAGCACTGCTCTGGTTCTGTGGAGATGCCGGAATATTTCCCCAGGAAGGCGACACTATGCAGCTAGTTACCGTTGGCAAGGCTGATGGTCTTTCTCCGATAACTGCCACATTGAACAACATGACGCCCAGACAGGCGAAATGTCAAAATCAATCCACAGGCACGAGTACCGGGCAAATCCGCCTGTCGAATAGCTCAATAGTGGACTGTGAAGCTGAAGGTCTTGTGGTGAATACTGGGGACACTATAAAGATTATCGCCGTCGGTCTACGCTAGAAGAATGGTGTAAAACACTACAACTAATCAACTGCTAACTTGTGTAGATTTAACAGCATTACCTCGCCGATTTAGACCTAAACTGGCAATCGAGATAATGGGATTGCAACTATTCGCCCTTAACGAGCTGAATAAAAGGTTTGGATTTAAAGGAGACCTTAGTCCAACTATCATAAGTATATTGCTATAAAATAATAAAAGCCGCTGCACAGAACAGCGGCTTTTAAGTCTGTAGTATCTCCATTATTTATGGAAGACTAATTCATTATTAAAAAGCAACAAAATGGAAATTTTTGGGTTTATCGCAATGCCAGAGATGCATCAGTGAATTACCTAGATTTATGGATAAACTCTAAATTGACCTTCATTGTTTACCGACTACTCCAAGCAACTATTTTGAACGTCCCAACATAATTAGCAGAACAGCCATGTTAATTGGAATACTAATCGGTAAAACTATGGTCGACTAATCAAGCACAAGAGTAAAATAGGCATGAACTACCTCGGTTTAGTAAAAAGATTCATCATTCTCGTTGCTTTAAGTTTGATTTTATTTTCTTGCGGCGGGGGCAGTGATAGCAAAGACCCTTTAGTGGTATTTACATGGACACCCATCGTAAAAGTGGTATTTACATGGACACCCATCGTAAATAGTCTCAAATGACTCTAAATATTTGATTGAACT
>JBLHNW010000191.1:0-7407 GCA_047622205.1 Paraglaciecola sp. | reverse complement strand
GGATCTCTAGCGACAAATTCCGAGCAAAGATTAATTTTGCGCCGTTAATTTGGCTAAAGTTCGAACTCTCGTCAATACGCTCATTTATCAATTGGGCGTCACGCCAATTGTGGGTTACGGTTTCAAACGCGTGTTCCCAACCTATCTGTACCTCCAAGGTCTGCCACCAAGATTGAGTTGAAATGTCTTGTTCCAGTAAATAATTTCCTAGTTCAATATCATCATTAGTCAGGTTTTGCAGAGCTTCGAGGGCAGATATTTGCGCCTGAATCCCTTGTAATTGGCCCTGAGAAACTAAACTAGCTTGGTGAGTTTGGCGTAATATCTGTTGACCTTGTTGCTCAGTTTGCAATGCGTCTTTTTCTAATTCAGATAACTGTGTAAATTCTATCTGGCACTTTTCTAGATCTTGTTTGGCCTGGTCAATTTGAATACCTAATTGATCATCACCCAGTTCCTGCTGCTCTTGTTGCAACTCGCTTATGCGCTGTTGTGTTCGCATCTGCATATTCATCGTCGATTGAATTTGACCATGGCAACTCTGTGATTGTTGCTTGAGCTGGTTATATTCGAAATCTTGCTGACGCCACACATTTTGCTGCAGTGCCAGTTCATCTTCACATTCCGATAAACTGTGTTGAGCTTGTTCTAACTGCTCTTCCAACAAGGATTGCTGAGGTTCATCCGAAGCCAATTGCAGTTGAATTTTTTCAATTTGACTAGACGTCTGTTGTTTATGTTGTTCGCTGTCTTGCATACCGCTGTGCAGCACACTCAATTCTTGCTCAATCTGCTGACGTCTTTGTTTTGTGTGAATTTGATTCTGTTCTAAACGTGTTATTTCAGTGCCTAATACAAAATGACGTTGCTGAACATCACTTAGCTGTTGCTTTAGATCTTGCTGTTTCTCCTTAGATTCAGTCATATCTTTTTCATCACTTCGCTGGCGGGCAACATAAGCCTCAATATCAGCAGATTTCTGCGCGACACTTAATTCCAGCCGGGCGATATTTTCATTGTGTTTTAACCATCGCAGTGCAGCTAACTGACCTTTATAATTTCGCTCTTTTTGTTTTAGTTCTTTGTATCGCCTCGCTGTGGTGGCTTGACGTTGCAGTTTCTCCAACTGCCGTCCCAATTCTCCGCGCACATCTTCAAGTCGTTCCAGGTTTTCTTTGGTATGTCGAATACGGGTTTCAGTTTCTCTGCGTCTTTCCTTGTATTTTGAAATGCCCGCAGCTTCCTCAATGAAAACTCTTAACTCCTGTGGTTTAGATTCAATTAAACGCGAAATCATGCCTTGTTCGATGATTGCATAGCTGCGTGGTCCAAGGCCTGTACCCAAAAACAAATCAGTTACATCCCGGCGCCGGCATTTACTATTATTCAATAAATAACTGGACTGAGCCTCTCGGGTAACAATTCTTTTTACCGACAACTCGTTGTAGCCAGCATATTCACCTTTTATCCGGCCTGATGAGTTGTCAAACACTAATTCAACACTGCATTGAGAGACTGCTTTACGCCCTATGGAGCCGTTAAAGATTACGTCTATCATTGCATCGCCACGCAGGTTTTTTGCTGAGCTCTCTCCCAACACCCAGCGCACTGCATCAATGACATTTGACTTACCGCAACCGTTAGGTCCGACGATGGCTGTCATTTCATCTGGAAAAGGAATGCTGGTTGGATCAACAAAGGATTTAAATCCAGCCAGTTTGATTTTCTTTAGGCGCATTGGGGGTGAGGGTAATCCTGTTTTTAGTTATTAGAATCCAGACGACATTAAATGTACCAAAAGTCATCAAGTGTAACAATTGACGTTTTGACTTGAGTAAATGCACTGTATACCCTAGATACTTCAAAATACTGCTTCAGTGTTTAAAATTTCCAACTACTGCGTAATCTGTACTTGACGAATTGAATCTCAGCTGGGTATTGCATTTTGCAGCTATTTTTTATATATATCAAATGCTTAACAAATTAATTTAAATTTTAAAAAACAAGGCTATATGCGTGGATTATTTTTTTCAGGGTTTTAAACTTATCCGAACAAAAGGACTTAAGCGTTTCGTTTTTATTCCGCTAGTCATAAACTTACTATTATTTAGTAGTGCTTTATACTATCTATATGGAGAAATAGGCTCCAGCATCGTCTGGTTAATGGATTTGATCCCTGATTGGGAATGGTTAAGCTGGTTAAAAGATGGCCTAAGTTACATCATCTATCCAATAGCTTTGATGATAATTCTTTTGTTTTTCGCACTCATTTTTGGCACTTTGGCAAATTGGATAGCAGCACCATTTAATGGCTTATTAGCGGAAAAGGTCGAAAAACATTTGTCAGGACAAGATTTAGGGGATTCTGGATTCGCTGATATTATCAAAGATATACCGCGTACATTGGGCAGAGAGTTGTCAAAACTGCTTTACTACCTTCCACGCGCTCTGGGTTTTTTATTGTTATTTTTCATTTTGCCGCTAGCGGGCCAAGTTCTATGGTTCTTGTTTTCAGCGTGGATGATGGCGATTCAGTATTGTGATTACCCCTTTGACAATCATAAAATATCATTTCGGGATATGCGCAGAACATTAAACCTGAGACGAAGTAACTGTTTTAGCTTTGGTATAATGGTAAGTGTTTTTTCCATGATCCCAATTGTCAATTTTTTAGTCATGCCCGTTGCTGTCTGTGGTGCAACGGCAATGTGGGTAGATGACTTAAGAGACAGGGTGTAGCTTAAAGGCTATTGATATATCCATGGCATCTCAAAATGCGTGTTTTAGCAGGGATTTTGATGGGGTATGGGTATATATTCGCAGAAATCATCAGCACATATGATCGGACCGAACAAATAGCCCCGCATAAGGAAACAAGCATTTGCCATTAATATATGTTGTTTAGGGAAATGCACTGTACTTCGAAAATTTACTATACAACGCACTATGCAAAACCTCGGAAACTCCTGTCACACTCGAACCTTGCGAGTATATTTATGGTCCACTAGTAATTGACTTCTTACATTAGATTATTGAATTCTGTTATTACCAAGCGTCTCGATGAAAAATTTAAATACTCTTGTTTGTTATGTAATTAATCTCTGAAGCATTTTGGCACTGACGGGGCGATGTAACTCTGCCATTTGCTCATTTTTCTCCGTGCTACTCATTTGTCTAATAATAGCGACAATTTTCTCGTTTACTGGACAAGATATGTTGAGCAGTGCAGCTTGTTTCAAAATCGCCCCATTCAAATAGTCAATTTCTGTTTCTTTGCCCTGGGATAAGTCCCACCACATTGAAGTCCGCACTGTCGGATCAATCGCAAGCATCTTGTTGGCAATAATTTTGAACATAAAATTAGGTAAGCGTAGAATTTTGGGGATCAAATGTGCAGACAAAGCAGTCACTTTGGGCAATGTAATTTCGAGACTGTCGGTTACCTGTAAAAGCTCTTTCATCATCGTCGCAATGACCAAGCGATAGCCCCGCTGTTCTAGCATTGCTTTAACCGGAATATCTGCCAGGGCATTGATGCTGTTACCCAGGTTAAGCTGCAACTTGGCCCACAATAACGAGCTGATATCTTTTGTTAAGGTAACTGGCATAATAGGCGAATCAATCAGTCTCACTAAGGCAGAAGTAATATCGGGATCCCTGGAACAGGATTCTAAAGTTAAGTGCCCTTCTGACCCTCGGTGCAAGTGTCCGGCACTGAGTTCCACTACATTAAATGGCACCATCACTCTTAAAACTTGGTTATCCGGAAAAGCTTGTGAAATTTTTTGTTCTGAACCGAGGCCATTTTGACAACATAGAATAACGGTATCGGGGCCAACTAAAGGCACTAAGTCGGGTATTGACCGAGACACACCAGTACATTTAACGGTCAACCATAAAAAGTCAGTCTTTAATTTGTTATCTTTATCTGAAGTTAGTCTTTTTGTATCAATAAAATCAAGCTTAGACACTGAGGTTTCATGACCTAAATAATCAGTTAATTTTAGACCATCAACTAACTTTTTTTGAATATTTTCTCGACAAACCAAGCGAGTATTGAGCCCTAAGGATTTTAATACACCGCCCAGATAACAACCAATTAAGCCGGCTCCAAAAACCACATGCAACTTCATATGACTTCCCACCTTTATTTTAATAAAAATAACTAACACTTATGTAGTGAAGTAAAATCCCCTACAATATTTAGTATACAGTTGTATTGAGCGTTCTATTTGTCTTCTTTTCTTAAGTCCATGCAAAACCTTGGCAAACACTTTCTGCCACCACTCATTCTCTTCACTGGCGTATGCTTGCTTTATCAAATGCAAACTGAGCTCCTAGCTCAATGGTTTGAAAAGTTAAACTGGCTAAATTATGCAAGTTTGGCAGTTACTGCCAGTGTTGCTTTACAATTTGGCAGAAGTCGCCTGGTGTTATGTTGTTTGCTGCTGTTGTTTCTGATCCTGCCAATTGAAAACTGGTTGTATTTCGACAATCAATTTTCATCCCGCTTAGGCTTGATTATTATGCTGCAAGTTTGCTGGCTGTTGTACTCAAAAGACAGAGGATTTGCCGCGATAAACCTCATATTGTCTCTATTACCATTAACGTTAATAGCATTGTTCGGCTGGTTTGGCCTTCCCTACATTTCTCAGCTTAGTCAGGATCTACTCGCTCCCTTGCATAGTTTCCTTTATCAGATGAACCCACAACTAAACGCAATGTTTACTCCATTTGAATGGTTAATAGCGTTTTCTGTACTTGTTTTGGCCTTAATACGTACCTTGTCGAAAATTGATAATAACCGTAGCGCATTGTTTTTTACCGTCTTAGTACTATCAAGCATTCAAATCCAGCAAGATCTTACTTTTACCCGCATCTGTATATTTAGTTTGGCAAGCTTTTACGCTTATGCGGTACTTAGAGACAGTTTCAATATGGCGTTTAAAGATGAACTGACCGAGATACCGTCACGCAGAGCCCTAATGCAGTTTGCTCAGACATTGGGACGTAAATACACTCTGGTTATGTGTGATATCGATCATTTTAAAAAATTCAACGATAGTTACGGACACGATGTGGGTGATGAAGTTTTGCGGCTGATAGCCAGTAAGTTGAACCAGGTAAGTGGCGGAGGCAAAGCATTTCGTTACGGGGGGGAAGAATTTGTTATCGTTTTCCCGCGCAAGGAAATTGAAAACGTCGTACCCTATATCGAGCAGTTGCGTCAGATTATTGCGGATTACTCTATCACAATCAGGACGAAACCCAGACCAGCCAAAGCACCTAATAAAAATGCGAAAAAAACAGTGAATGGCAAAACAATCAGCATTACCTGTAGCTTTGGTGTTGCCGAAAGAACATCTGAAACAACTGAATTTAATCACATCATGAAGCATGCTGACATTGCCCTATATGCAGCGAAAAAAGCCGGAAGAAACTGTGTACAAAAAGCTAAACAATAATGCCAACTGAAATTGATTTAAACTCATCAATTGGACAGGTATTGGTCATTGGATATGTCTGGCCAGAACCGAATTCCTCCGCTGCAGGAGGACATATGCTGAGCTTTCTCAAGCTGTTTATAAAACAAGGTTGGAAAGTTACATTTGCCAGCCCGGCACAACTTGGAGAACATAAAACTGATCTCACAGCACTAGGAATCGATGAAAAAGTCATTGCCCTTAATTGCAGCAGTTTTGATGAATTTATTCGAGAACTTAAGCCCGATGTAGTGCTGTTCGACCGTTTTATGTTGGAGGAGCAATTTGGTTGGCGTGTCGCCCAAGAATGTCCAAATGCGCTACGAATCTTAGATACTGAAGATTTACACAGTTTGCGTCACGCCCGTCACCAGGCTCACAAGCAAAATCGACAATTGACTAAACAGGATTTGCATAGTGAGTTGGCATTGCGTGAAATTGCGTCGATATATCGCTGTGATCTGAGTTTAATTATTTCCGACTTCGAATTAGAACTGCTTCAAAACGAATATTCGGTGCCTGGTTATCTATTACACCACTGCCCTTTTATGATGGATTTGCGAACTCTGAATAAAAATGCCATAGACACTGACTGGCAAAACCGTCAACACTTTATCAGCGTAGGCAATTTTCGTCATGCCCCGAATTGGGATGCAGTGTTATGGTTGAAACAAGAAATTTGGCCAATTATTCGTAAAAAACTACCACAAGCTGAGTTACATATTTACGGCGCTTACCCACCTCCAAAAGCCACTCAATTACACAATCCCAAACACGGTTTTCTGATTAAAGGTTGGACCAAAGACGCCAAACACGTAATGGCGCAAGCGAGAGTGTGTCTAGCTCCCCTTCGATTCGGTGCTGGGATCAAGGGCAAGCTAGTCGAAGCAATGTTTTGTGGCACACCCAATGTAACCACTGCAATAGGGATTGAAGGTATGCACCAAAACCTACCCTGGTCAGGTGAAGTTGCAGATTCAGCAGACCAATTTGCCCATTTGGCAGTCGAGCTTTATCAAAATCAATCCCAATGGCAAGATCATCAACTGCAAGGCTACACTTTACTCCAGAAAATTTTCGACCAAGACATTTTAGAACCAAGGTTGAGTCAAAAAATTATCCAAACCAAGCAGAACTTAACAGAACATAGATTACAGAATTTTGTGGGTAACATGTTGCAACACCATCAACACAAAAGTACCCAATATATGGCCCAATGGATTGAGGCAAAAAATAAGCTATAAGATGAATTAGTTCAAACCTGCTTAGGACATTCTGTGGATTAAATTCGAGCAAAGCTGCTGCTCTTTTCTGCCGTCGATACCAACATCGGAATCATAATTATTTATTAACAGCGTTACAGGAAAAACTACTCTACCAAGAACTCGAGTTCGAGCTCTTTTCCATTTCGTTCAATGCTCAATGGCACCGATGTTCCTGCTTCGAAATTGCTGAGAATACGGTATATCTCCATCACAGATGTTGGCTGGCGATGGGCTAGCATCAGTAATCGGTCTCCGGCTTGCACGCCTGATTTGGAAAAGGGATAGCCACTATAAGCTTTGAGCACAAGCAAGCTTTGAGAGGTACCCCCATTGTCTTTCTTTTCGACTCGCAAACCAATTTTATAGCGGTGTTCACCTTCTATGCCGGTTTCCAGTGCCTCTTCATAACTTAAAGCCTCTTGGTATTTTGCAAAAGCCTGATGTATCTCTTTCAGTTTTTCAGGATTAGCACCTGAACGTTGGAGGATGTCTTTATATAAAGAGAATTCCTTGAGGTAATACCCACTGATAACTTGAGTCAGATCTCCATCTGATACTGTTTTGCTAATGGCATTTTCTGCCAACTTATCTTGCCGATTTGCAAAGTAAAAACGGGCGGCGATATAGTTAATACCGCGATCGTTCTGTCGTTCCTGCAG
>JBLHNW010000190.1:0-7414 GCA_047622205.1 Paraglaciecola sp. | reverse complement strand
CTGACGCCTGTTGGCGCTGCCAAATAGGCTTTAACGTAGCCACTAAAACATCCAGTTTACGACTAACATCAGCAAACTTGTCTTCGAAATTCTGCTTACTACTGTGGGGTAGACAAGAGAACTGTGCTGCTAAATGATGGTAACGTTCGAGCAAGTTGCACCGTTGTTGTTCAATATAAGACAGATCATCAGAATCTTTTAAAGCGAGTAGACGTGCCAGAACCAATCGTGTTTCTTTATCCACTTCGAGAGGAAGATGTTTGCTGACGAGCAAATCGTCTAGTTTTTGCTGGGCGGCCTGTTTGATTTTCGTGGTGCTTATTTTTTTCAGTACTTTATTTAAACCACTTTCATCATCAACAGATTCAAACAATTTCACCTGCAAATCCACATTCTTTGTTGAAAACAAAACCTGTCTGCTTAGTTGAGGTTTGCCTAGTTTATCCAACAATAGTACCGCCAAATCCAACTCATTCTGGAGCCATGGCTGCATCACCAGTTTTTCCAATATTTTATTATCAGTGCATTCTTCGATAAATGTACGTTTTTCCTGTTGATTGATTTTGTCATTTTGTTCGCTCAACAAAACCTGCTCAATCATCTGTTGGGATTTCTTTGCTACTCTTTCATTTTTTGCTGTCTGCGCCATTTTGTACCAGAGCACAAAACTATCTAACTTATTTAATGCCGCTAAACTAACGTTTGCATCCGGATCATTAAAGGCCAGTTCGTGTAGTACAGATTTTTGTTCTGGCGCTGTTATGCTAAGTTTCGCAATAGCATTGATGCGAACTTGGGGATTTGGATCTTGATGTTTGGGACGGAAAAGACTACTAAATATCATCCTGTTTAAACCGCGCTATTGTTTGATGTTTGAAAGGGTCTTGCGACATATCTTGTTGTAACTGTTGACGACTTTTTTGTACGATTTCACCGTTCTCACCCACTGTCATATGTTGCTCAGACTTTAATACTTTAGCCTGATACAGCATTACCGCCTGCATGCTTGTTTCGCGTTGCTGCGCAGTGAGTTGAGAGCCGTCTAGCCATTTACCAATTTCTACTGCTTCTCGCAATTTCTCATAGGTCTCAGAGGTCATTGCCTGGAGTAACATTTCTGTGTTCATTTCAATTAGATTTCTTTAAAAATATTACACGCACACGATTCACAATGTACCAAACAAAACCGATAATTGCGGTTCCGGCAGCAAGGTTATGTTGCATGTCTCCTGGCAACGCTCCGCCCCAGTACATAAAACCAAATCCACAAACAAACATCAACATTGCCACCATTGATTGAGTTTGGATACGTTGGTTTTTCATGAAATTTTGCAGATTTTTCTTGCGCATTATGTCTTCACCACTGGCATTACCCAGGGTTAGACCGCAATGCTGACAAGAGTCCGCTTTATCAGATATCTTTTTATTACAGGACGGGCAATCTACTAATGCCATGTTTCACTCCACTTGCCTAAAAATACACTACTTTGATTATGACTCATATCATTGAGCCATCTAATACAACCACAAATGCGCGACCTGGGCCACGCTGCATGTTTAATTCAGTTTAGGATTTATTTTCTTTATTAAAATCAACCCAATACTTTTCTACAGTTTCTTTCATTTCCTTGCGCATCAGGAATATGCCCACTAAGTTCGGCAGAGTCATTACCACAATCGCTATCGCTGAAAGTGCCCATACTACTGTTGTATCGGATACCGCCGCCCAAATAAAAGCCGCCACATACACAACACGGTAGGGCATGACCGAGCGTGGCCCGAGCAGATATGTCATGGCTCTATCACCATAATATGACCAGGCAATGGCCGTTGAAAACGCAAATAATAACAAACCTATTGAAACAATATACTTACCTGATTCACCAAAAAAGCCTTTAGTAAAGGCCAATGCGGTTAAACTGGCTGAGTGAATAAGAGAATGCCCCGAAACGACAATATTTGTTTTTGTCAGACTACCATCTTGCACCAGCAAACTACCCGAAAACAGATCGTCTTTATCGTCGACTGAAAACGCTACATCCTCTGCGAATGAGCGAGCATTGATGATGGTAAAACCTGAGTTTACAGCCTTGCCATTTACCACTTCAATCTCGCCGCTGTAAGCAGTGATATTGTGATCGTCTAAACGGTTTAGGTAGGAATACATTTGTTTACGATCCTGCTCATCTGTTTCCGAATAATTACCTGCCAAAATATACATATCCGAGCGGTCAAAGACGTTAAAATGTTTTTCTTTCCATACACCGGACGACAGAATCACCAGACCAGTCAATGTGCAAATAATAATGGTGTCGATAAACGGTTCAAGAATAGACACCATTCCTTCAGATACCGGTTCGTCTGTTTTCGCCGCCGCGTGAGCAATTGGTGCGGATCCCTGCCCCGCTTCGTTGGAGAACAAACCTCGATTCACGCCACGGTTAAACGCGTAGGCGATAGATGCACCCAGAAATCCGCCTGTTGCAGCAGAGCCAGTAAACACATCAGCAAATACCGATACAAACGCCGGACCGACATTTTCTAGATTTGCGAAAATCACCGCAAACGCACCGACCAGATAAATAAAAGCCATTAACGGAACAATTTTTGATGTTACGGCGGCGATTCGCGTGATACCACCAAGAATAACCAGTGCTAGTAGTACCCCTAATATACTTCCCACTATGAGAGGATCAAAACCAAAGGTTGACTCTAAACTCGTGGCAATACCGTTACTTTGCGGCAAGTTGCCGGTGCCAAAGGAGCTTATAACCGTGGCAATCGCAAATGCCACCGCCAACCATTTCATATTAAGTTTTCTATCCATATAATACATGGGGCCGCCAGCCATAGTGCCATCCGCGGTTTTTACACGATATTTATGTGACAGAGTGACTTCAACAAACTTAGTCGTCATACCAAAGAATGCGGTTGCCCACATCCAAAATAATGCAGCCGGACCACCAAGGAAAATAGCAAGTGCTACACCACCTATATTGCCCGTACCCACGGTACCTGAAAGTGCTGTAGTTAATGCTCTAAAATGACTGGTATCACCAGGTGAATCAGCTTTATCGTATTTTCCAGTCACCACTAACCAAGCGTGTTTAAAATAGCGAACTTGCGGGAATTTCAAATAGATAGTAAAAAAGAATCCAGTTCCCAATAACACATATGGAAACCACCAAGCCCCGCCTAATACCCCATCTAAGGATTTCAAAAAATTATGGAAGATTTCCAATTTATTCCCCTTTATTTATTATTATTAGTTATATTTTACGATAAAAGTTTTCATTTTAAGGACTAAGGCAACAACTGTATTACCTTAGTTTATCAACCACTGCGGACATTGCTACCAGGATATCGGCGCCTAATTGCTTGCTTCGAGATGGCGACCAACCATAAGCCGGATCGGGTATTTCAATATTATCTTTAAAAGGCATTTCTAGAGTATAAGAGAGACAGTCAAACTCATGCCCAATGGCATTCGTTGCTACTGTTAGATTTCCTTCTCCAGGTTTATCTTTGGCGTAACCATGAACATCTTGAAATTCAGGAGTGACCACCAATAAAGCGCGTTTAAAAGATTCTTCAAGGTGTTTTAAACGGCTCGAATAATTCGGATTACCTTCACAACCTGCGACAAAATTATACGCCAGAGCTTCGTCTCCATGCACATCTAAGAACATGTCTACAGACGTCCGCATCATCTGCTGTTTAACCAAAAATACTTCAGGGCTATTTTGCATACTGGGTTCGGACCATTCGCGATTGAGGTTGATACCAATAGCGTTGGTGCGTAAATGCCCGCGCACAGAACCATCGGGATTCATATTTGGCACTACATAAAATACGGCTTTACTCAATAGCAAACGCGCCAGTGCGTCATCTTCATCCAACAATCTTTCTAATAAACCTTCAATCAACCATTCCGCCATGGTTTCGCCGGGATGCTGTCGAGCAGTGATCCAGATTGTTTTTTTATGTTCGGCTGGCTCACCAATCACCAACATCGACATATCTCGACCGTCTAGTGTTTCTCCAAGAAAAACCTGTTTGCAGTCAAATGACTTTTGCGCCCAGGCAATTAAATCGAGATGACGGTCGTAAGTGTAAGGCGCAAAGTAGGCCAGGTAAACATGCTCATATTCCGGAGTTAGCGTTACATCCAGCTTTTCCCCATCAAAATCACAATCAACTCTAAACCACTCTTGTCGATCATAAGAGGCAACTGCTTGGTAATTTTCCCAACCTTCAGGATAAGCTGAATCTTTGAGTCCAACAATGCTGATTTTATGCTCTATCCAAGCGGTACTTTCAAGTTTGAAATGAAACCACTGGTGAAAATCTGACTGCTTGTCTTTAGGGATACTAAGTTGAATGTCATCTTCTTTTTCTGCACGAATAACATGAATATTACCGCTGTCAAAATTGCTACTAATTCTCACTTTACTCTCGCTGAATTTATTATTGAAAAATACTCATCTAAAACGACTGACTTATCCTACCACAAAGAGTAAAAAAAAAGTCAATAGGGCTAGCCCTGAGAATTAAAAAATTGGGTTAACTTAAGGCCTATCGCGCTGGAATATCCAAACGAACTGGAAATAACCTGGCTTTGCGTATTAATCAGGTAATATGTGGGGTATCCGTTAATCTTAAAAGTACTTTTTAAATCTTCTGTGCCCAGCAACACTAAACTTTTAACCTGATTTTTATCGACAAAAAGTTGCACTTCTTCAACACTCTGGTAATCCATTGCGACAGTCACAATATTGATATTTTCTGAACTCAAATAATCTAAATTGCCGATACTCAGTGAACAGATTTTGCACCATGGCGCAAAGAAATATAGCAGTGTTTGCTTCTCGCCTGTTAATAGGTTTTCAGTACTTCCTGACAATTCAACCAGTCGAATATTATTGAGCTCTACGGTGCCATCAGATTCGAGTAAATGACGTGATTGCCAGGCAGTTATAGCGACAACTACAACAACCAGAATAACTATATCCCTTAACCCTATAAGTAGTTTTCCCGCTTTCTTAATTTTCAATTCAAACCACCGTTGCAACTTACTGCGCTACGTAAATACTCATACCACCTCAAAATGCGTGTTTCAGCGGTCCGAAGTGGTATGAGTAAATTAAATCATAAAAAAACCCGAATAAGCGGGTTTTTATACTCGGTGGTTAATATAAGAGTTTATTTAAGCTGTGGCAATGTCGGATAATGTAATCCCGCCATATCTTTTACTACGCGCATAACCTGGCAGCTATAACCGAACTCATTGTCGTACCAAACATACACGGTTGCTCTTTCATCAGCTACTATTGTCGCTTGAGAATCTACTACGGAAGGAGTTCGGGAACCAACCAAATCAGTGGAGACAATCTCCTTTGAACTTGTGTAGTCAATCTGGTGCTGCAGTTTTGAAAACAATGCAGTGTTTCGTAAAAACTCATTGATTGAATCTCTATCTGTCACCTCGTTCAATGCCAAGTTTAGAATTGCCAAAGACACATTCGGAGTCGGCACTCTAATTGCGCTACCTGTTAGTTTTCCGGCAAGTTTAGGATAGGCCTTTGCCACTGCCTTGGCCGCTCCAGTTTCCGTGATCACCATATTTAGTGCCGCGCTCCTGCCCCGGCGGTCACCTTTATGAAAATTATCAATAAGATTTTGATCATTGGTAAACGAATGGACAGTTTCTACATGACCACCTTTTATTCCATATTCTCCATCAATCGCCATCAAAACCGGAGTAATCGCATTAGTGGTGCAACTGGCGGCTGATAAAATAGTATCTTCAGCAAGAATATCGTGTTGATTCACACCATGAACAATATTCTTAATGTCGTCTTTACCCGGTGCCGTCAGCAATACTTTCTTAACACCTTTGGCCAATAAATGTTGACCAAGGCCTTTTCTGTCTCGCCACATTCCGGTGTTATCAACAACAATTGCATCTTTAATACCGTATTGAGAGTAATCAACGTTTTGCGGACTATCTGCGTAGATAACCTGAATAAACGAACCATTAGCCTTAATTGCATTTCGTTCTCTATCCACGGTAATGCTGCCATTAAATGGTCCGTGCACTGAATCCCTGCGCAATAAGCTCGCTCGCTTTTCCAGGTCTCCTTCCTGACCACCACGCACAACAATTGCTCTCAATCGTAATTTATTATTTTTTCCTTGCCGCTCTATAAGTAAACGAGCGAGTAAACGACCAATTCGGCCAAAACCATAAAGCACAACATCCTGTGGTGGGTGTTCATCTTTAACGTCAACTATTTCGGCCAATTCTTCACGTAAATATTCAGTAAGATCTTTGCCCTTATGAGCTTCATCATAATGATAGCTATAGGCGAGTTTGCCCAAATCTATGTGTGCTGGTGCCAAGGTCATTTCAGACAACACTTGCAATATAGGCCAACTTTCTCGCAGGCGCAGTTTGTTGCCTTCTTTTAAACGAACAGTTCGATGAGCTTTAATAATATCAATTGTGCTGGATCCAAGCAGCGGGCGACCATACACGCTTATCTCTACAGCTTTATTGCGGAACAAGTTGCCCAGTAGTGGTTGCATCTGCTCAGCATATTCCTGTCTTTCCTGCCAACTACTTTGTAGTTCCTGCTCAAATTGTTGATTCATAATCTTGGACTTTTAACACTCAGTTAATAAACGATGACGATATGCACTCTGACGGATGATCAGATAAATATCGTTGGTTTGGTTGATAATCAATAAAATTGGCGTCATTCTAATGAAAGCAGCGCTAAGAGCCAAATTGTTGAAAACATACTTTTTCAATCCAATTCGGACTAAAAACAAGATTTTATTGGTAATTTTTCTACAAGAGTCAATTTGTGCACTTTTGTTTTTGACCCACAGCTTTTTCTAATCAGCCGCTCCCGAGACACACTGTCGAACAAGCAACTAAACATTTGTTAACTACACCACTAAATGTATTCAGACTTGCACTCCGATAGTGACCGCACCACAGTAAAGAAATGTGAGCTTTTTGAATAGGTAAGAATACTGGCTAGTCTACAAATACCTAGTGGATACTAAATGACTACATGCATGTATTAATTATGCGCAAATTTCTTGTAGCGCCCTTAAAAGCGGCCGCCAACGACGTTCAACTTTTATCCCTGAGAACTTATCAGATGTCGCAGCACAAAAGATAACATATAAGCGTGGTTCTATTGGTCGTTGCGCGGCTCGCATTTACCTTCGACCACAGATCGAGTGTTTCTGCATAGTATTAGTGTTCCAGAAAAAATATTTAAAGAATTTTTAAAAATCACCTGTGATGACGTACTTACTTAAAGACTGGCTCCCTGGAAAAAAATACAGAAACCTACATAGAGTTAACAGAAATGGGGAAATTCAGTACCCAATTAGAATG
>JBLHNW010000189.1:0-7419 GCA_047622205.1 Paraglaciecola sp. | reverse complement strand
CATTTTTAGACGTTACGATGGCGCTAGGGAGCTTGCTAGTTGTTCCCGAAGGACGATGCCCAAATTGCTTAGGCTATATTGAACTATTAGATGCAGTAGCGTCATTACCAAGGGTAACTATTGGACTAATTCCCGAGCGACATTGTATTGCTCTAAGATATGAGCTTTGTAATTGCTATTTGCTTTATACCCATGCTACCTCAAACTGCGCGTTTCAGCGGGAGTTCGAGGTAGCATGGGTATATATGCATCAATATTACCATTGGCGTATAACTTATTAGGTATTTCTTCAGATTTCATTTTAGCGATTGCAATCATTAGTTGTTTACTGTGCTCCTTAGTGAAAGCCTGTCCGTCCTAAATTATTTGTCCACAGTATTTAAAAACATAAGACACTAGTTTCATGTTGAGTTAGTGGTGGATTATCGAAACCAGCAAGCCCTATTCGAACATTAAGTAGAACTTTGTTGAGTCCAGGTACACCTATTACTTCTTCTATTTTCACATTAGCTTCTAAAAGCGGCTTCAGTACTGTCCATTTTGAGGGCCTATAATCAAATCAATATTAGAAATGTCACTCATCTTATTACCTTCCTTTGAATGAATTAACGACTTCCAATTAGCACTACTAAAACTAGTGTTTACTTGAATGTATTCAAATGTTTAACTTATAGGTTATTGGTACATCATAGTTTAGTTTTAACAAATTTGTAATGGTCACCTAAACTTTGGACAATACAAAAAAATTAGATTATCGAGCGTTAACAGAACGAATTTATTCATGTGAAGTGTAACGGCCATACAAGCATATATTTATAAAATATGACCAATAAAAATAAACTAAAACTAAAATGAAGACATACACTTTGAAATCTAAAATCTAAAATCTAAAATCTAAAATCTAAAATCTAAAATCTGGAGTCGATTGCTTATGTTAGTCGACAAGACCTTATTGTTGAAGAGCCGATAAGATACAAGGTTTACTGCGTTAAATTATTTAGCATGCTGAAGGTCTGCAATTGCCACAGCCTGTATGAAAACCTCAATCGCAAGTTTTTTAACACGTACCTACATAAAATGTGCTCTTTACTCACTGGAATACGTATTCAGATTTAACGTAACGCGCCTATCTTTATTAATTTTGGCACGAATAGCGTCCTTGAATTGGTTTTCGCACATTCTGGGCACAAATGAGCCACATACACATTTTAAGTGCTTTGATCTATGAGTTCAATCGTTGAGAGAACACTGAGGAACTGTGACCTTTAAACTCACTTCAGTTTCATTGCGAACATTTAACCTTGTTCTGCCTCCGATTAATTACATTGGTATATATTGAAAGTCAGGTGGTAAAGTAATCACGAGTTTTGAACTAAATAATGCCAAAGCGAATTGGCACTAGAAGGTTCCATGCCCTAGAAAATCTGCGCGCTGGCCATATGCACGTTCGGGTTTACACCCTAAGCCTAGGCGTAATAAGTCGTCAAATAACCTTGGAGAAATGAAAAGTGAACGTACAGGAAAAAATTCGAAATCGTGCCGCAGCCGACACCGTGGTGTTCTATATAAAAGGCAAGCCTCAGTCGCGGCTATGTAACTTTTCCGGTGCGACGCTGCAGTTACAATGCCTGACCCAAGCAGAACTATTATGATTGACCGACTGTCTCCGGAAATCTCTCCAACCGTGATGACGCTTGACGATCTCGGAAAGTTGGCAAACTACTCGCTCATGGATACTCTCAACTGCGATCCTGATGCGAAAGCAAACGGAGTTGACCACGAGCCGCGACAAGTCTTCACGGGCCATTATGTCCCCGTCAATCCTACCGCAATCAAAGACCCTGAGTATGTCGCGCACAGCAAGAATTTTTTTCGCGAACTCGGCTTCGCCGACAACATGGCAAAATCGGCCGACTTCGTGCGGATGTTCTCCGGCGACATATCACAAGTTCCTGAGCCGATACGCAAGGTCGGTTGGGCGTGTGGCTACGCACTTTCGATCTACGGCACTGAATACTATCAGCAGTGCCCGTTCCAAACCGGCAATGGATATGGAGACGGTCGCGCAGTTTCTGTGCTGGAGGCGGTCATCAACGGTCAACGCTGGGAAATGCAATTGAAAGGTGGCGGTCGGACGCCATACTGCCGCGGTGCGGACGGTCGCGCAGTCCTGCGGTCGAGTGTCCGGGAGTTTCTGGCACAGGAGCACATGCATGCGCTCGGAGTACCAACGTCAAGGTCTTTGAGTTTGTACGTTTCGAAAACGGAGAAGGTCAAGCGGCCGTGGTACTCCCAGGGCTCGCACTCGCAGGATCCCGACATGCTTATGTCGAATGCAGTTGCTATCTCGACGCGGGTTGCACCTTCTTTTATTCGGGTCGGCCAAGTTGAGCTCTTCGGTCGCCGTGCCGGCAAGCAGGAACACCCGAAAGCGTTGGAGGAGCTCGAGAAGATTGTGTTGCACTTGGTCGATCGTGAGTACGGTGATGTGATCGACCAGAAACTAAGCACTGCCGAAAAAGTGGTGTTGCTGGCGCGCGAGTTCCGCGGCCGCCTTACATCGCTTGTGGCGAACTGGATCCGCGTCGGTTACTGCCAGGGCAACTTCAACAGCGACAACTGCGCGGCCGGGGGCTTCACACTCGACTATGGTCCATTTGGTTTCTGTGATGAATTCAACCCGGACTACCAGCCATGGACTGGGGGCGGGCATCACTTCTCGTTCATGAACCAACCAGTGGCCGCACAACGGAATTTCCACGTGTTTTGCACGGCATTGCGGCCCTTGCTGACGTCGCATCAGGACCATATGCAACAGCTTAGTGAAATTCATAGTGACTTTTCGGAAGTGATGCAAGCGCAAATGGAGAAGATGTGGGCTGCAAAACTTGGACTTGGCACTTTTCACAAGGCCCTATTTAGTGAACTCGAAACGCTTATGGCGCAAACCCCTGTCGATTACACCATATTCTTCCGCGAGCTTTCGACGGTGCCTGATGACATTGGTCCACTCAAAAAAAGCTTTTACAATGATTCGAAAAACGCTATGAATTCAATGCAAGCGATGGGTAAAACAGACCCCGAAGGGATGGAGAAACGCTGGTCAGAGTGGCTCACAAAATGGAAATCGCTCATCGACAGCGCTAATCTTGTTTCGCCCTGCTCTCGCGAAGAGCTCTCTAAGCAGATGAAACTCGTCAACCCAAAATACAGTTGGAGAGAGTGGTTTGTTGTGTCTGCGTATCAGCAAGCGACCGCAGGGAACTACTCTCTAGTTCGAGAACTGCAGGACGTTATGACACAGCCATACGCCGAGCAGTCGAAAGACGTAGAGGAAAAATACTACAGACTGAAACCGTCTGAGTTCTTTGAGGTTGGTGGATTGTCGTATTATAGTTGTTCGTCGTGATTTTTTGAAACTGATAGGCTAGGGACGTCACTAAATAGGCGGCTTGACCGTCGCCTACTTTACGGATTTACAAGCCTAATTGTTAATCAGAATCAACCTCGAGCAAGTATGCAAAGTGAATCATTTTTAGATTTCAAAAGAGGAACGTTTTTGCTTAAGAACCTCCATGAGTATTCATATCGACACAGTACTATGCCGTCTTTTCAGAATCCGATATGTTGCCGACATCTGAAGTATAACGACCTAATAGATGCACTCCCCATGTAGTCGACATAACTACCAGCGCTCCAACTGCTTGATGTAGCACCGCAAAATGTATGTTTACGCTTGTCAGTACAGTTGCAACGCCGAGTAATATCTGAACACCATATGCACTATGGATTGCTATCGATGCTTTTTTAGACTGTTCGCGTATACGCCAGGCCAAAACGATCAGAAAACTAACCGTTACCCAGGCCCACCAACGGTGGATAAAGTGGATCATATAGTGATCATTATTAAGCTTAAACCAGAGATCGCTAGTCCAATCTATTACTGACGGAATAAGAGAACCATGCATTAACGGCCAGGTATTGGAAATATAACCCGCATTTAAGCCTGCGGTATAAGCCCCAAATAACAATTGCAGAAACAAAACAATGAAAACTACCAGACCAAAAGCAGTTAGTTTTGCTTGTCTATTTTGACCACTAGCGAGCTGCCGGAGATCCAAAGCTGTCCAGAAAAGTGCGCCCAGAATAATAAGTGCTGTCAATAAATGCGTCGCCAGACGAAAATGGCTAACATCGGTGCGCTCGGTTAAACCGGAAGTTACCATCCACCAACCAATCACTCCCTGCATACCGCCTAAAACTAACAGTAGAGTAAGTCGTAAACCATAGCCATTTGGTATCGCTCGTTTGAATACGAACCAAGCAAGTGGCAGAGCAAAAGCAAGACCAATCAGTCTCCCCATAAGGCGGTGAACCCATTCCCAAAAATAGATAAATTTGAAATCTACCAGGGTCATTCCTGCCGGACCGTTTATCTGGAGGTATTCCGGGATCTGTTTATATTTATCGAACTCTGATAACCATGCCGCTTCACTTAACGGCGGTAAAGTGCCAGTTATGAGCTTCCACTCAGTAATTGAAAGCCCTGATTCGGTAAGTCGCGTAATACCGCCGACAATAACCATGATAAAAACAAGGAATGCAACGAAATAAAGCCAGTTGGAAATGGCGATTGCTTGCTTTGTGTGACGAACATGATCGTCTATTCTGTAGGTCATAGTAGCCTTGTTAGTATTGAAAGTGCGGAGTATAACAATATTAACTTCGGAGAGAAGTAACAGTTGAATCATTTGGGTTAATGGAAGGTTTATTGATGACCTCCAGGTACTCAAAATCTTAAATCGAAATGCCTGGAGAGATATAGATGAAATTAAATGATGTAAGGTTAGGTCTCATGCGGCGTGAGGATTGTATCCTTTGCAACTGGTGTTTCTCTGGGGTCCTATTGCTTTGATGACGATTAATGTAAAACATGGATAGCACTAGAAGTTTGTTAGAAAATCAGAAGAATAATCCTACTATCAATAAGAACGAATTCTTGAAGGAAGTATAAAAATGTTAGCAAAATATTTAACCAAGAAAAATATCACTACTGCAATGGTGCTCTATATTAGTGTGGTGTTTATCCAGGCTTTGCGATTTAAATTTACTGATTCAGTAGAGACTTTGCATATATTCAGCACACTAAACATCTGGGCCTATGATACTTTTGGTATCGAAGGGCTATTTTTACCTCCTGGTATTTTTAATGCATATGTTGTGGGTACCTCTGAGTTAATCGCCTCGATAGTCATGCTGACAGGGCTGTTTAGTACTCGGAAATATCTAATTCCCATTGGCGCGTTGATGTCATGGGGTATTATTTCTGGCGCAATATTTTTCCACCTGTTTACGCCACTGGGAGTAAATGTGTTGGGCGATGGCGGAATACTATTTACCTCTGCGTGTGGCATATGGCTGATGTCTTCAGCCATAATACTAATGAATAAAGAACATATAATAGCGCTGATTTCAAAAGACAAATCAACGGTGAGTTCTGTTTGAATTACGAAAACACCTAACATGACAGGCTTGCCTTTTAGAGCGACGACATGTAGCCGATCACGCGGTCTTCGACTTCGTGAATCGGGGACTTGAATTTTTTGTCGAATTACAATGGATGTCTGCGTAACATGCTATCTGGGACTTGTTCCCAGGCGTGCTTTCTAGCTTTTTGCTCTTCGAGTGCTAATGACTTTACCGCAAAATGACAAAGTCATAAGCACTTGAGAATCGGTCGCTTGGGGTGGAGGTTTTATAGCATAGTGTCAGTTTCCCACCTGCAAATTTATTCAATCTTTATGTTTCAAAGCAAACCAACGAGCCAATAATAAACCAACAACAACTAGGCCCAATCCGCTTAAAATGGAAATATATTTTACTGGTGAATTAGAGTAGCTAACAACATCATAAGTCGGGACACCAGAACCTGTAACAGTTCGTATTTCACCCGTCAAAACAAAGTAAATAATCGCCAAGGCAAATACTGTTGCGAAAAACAGTAAAGTAGATGCAATTCTATCTATGTTTTTATTGGCACTTCAAGTTTCCTAATTCGATCTTTGTCGTACAAAGTTCGCTAATATGATTCTCGCCTTAGTTGTATTTTTAGCTGCTACTTTGTATTGAATTGACTATACCCCCCAACCGTTTCTAATTAAATTGGATCGGGCCTCTATGTAAATAGTTCAGGTCACGTTGAGAATAATTTCAATGCATTAGCCTCATTCAAAATCATCGTTCCCAGCCAATAACAAGCATTGTGTAAACTCCCGATTCGACTTAGTCCTATCTGTCCCATCAGACAGACCTGTTTGCCGTATTTTTAATCCAAAACGTTACATTCATGTTACAAACATTACAAATATTGCAGTGACTTATTGGTTAAGCGCCTATGACAGCATATGTGTTCCGCTAATCGGCTATTATCAAAAAAGAAGAATTGAATGAACATTAACGTGCCATTGTTTGTAACCTTTTTACTATCCTTGAGTTTAAGCGGTTGCGGAGGCAGTGGCGGAAACGAGCCAGAGCCGGCACCCACCATTCCACCTGTAGTCGTTGTGGAAGACTCCGACGGGGATGGCATAAATGATGACGTTGATGACTGTGCGAATACTCCTAGCGGAGACCAAGTTGATACCAATGGCTGCACAATTGTAATAGTCGAAGGAGATGAAATTACGGTAGCTAATGGTAAGCTTGTTGGTGGGCCGGTTTCCGAGAAAGCTGACTTTAGCGTCTATGTTTTTGACGATGATCTGGTGGTTCCTGGTGAAAGTACCTGTACCGGACAATGTGCCGTTAACTGGCCGCCGGTATTAGTTTCAGATGGAAGCGCCTCTGGCATCAGCGATTTGGCCATGATTGAACGATTAGACGGCAGTATTCAAGTCACTCATAAAAATAGACCTTTATATTTTTATGCAGGGGATAGTAGCGCTGGACAAACCAATGGCGACAATGTAGCCGGATGGCACTCAGTTGATGACAGCAGTGTTTTGGCTATTAAAGCCTTATATAATTCAGGCACTCAGCTTGAACCTGTTACTTCTTACATAAGAGATGATGGTGTGGTTGTGACTCGGTTTGGTGATCGCGGCCGGGATAGACATGCCAAAGATATTACCGTCCAGGATCATTACGATCATTACCTGGCACATTACTGGGAATATCGCACCGCACGTGTTCAATTGGAAGATCATGTACCTAATGGTGAGAGCCTTATAAAAGCGACCTTCATTACTGAGTCAGAATTAGGGGCACGTGAATTTCGAGTGTGGTTTTGGGGTCGTACTACCACAGGACAGTTCCACTTTAATCCTCAAAAAGAAGAGGAAAAAGTTAGTCAAAATGAATCAGGAGTGGTCTATGTAGGCAAAGGCACATGGAATGATAATTTTGAAAAAACAAGTGAAG
>JBLHNW010000188.1:0-7499 GCA_047622205.1 Paraglaciecola sp. | reverse complement strand
TGCCGGTGTGAGGGCTGACTATATCGAGCATCATTCCGGCTATGGTCACGATGCATTACTTGGCAGACTTGGTGTCACGCAGTGCCTCCTGTTTAGTTAAAAATTTTACAAAAGTACTTGACCGAAAACATAATTGTTATATTATAACATAACATTAAGTAGTCAGATAATTAAGCCTAGAATGAAATTCATCCCGATCCCAACTGCAGTTTTTTGCCTTCCTGTTCTTTTTAGTACGTCGATTTTGGCCCAAGAAAAACATAACCAGAAAGATGACAATGATATTGAAAAACTGATTATTACGGCGTCTCCCCTTGGACGTTCAATCTTACAGTCATCCACACCAGTCTCTATTTTAAGTGGAGAGGAGCTAGAAAAAAATCAAAGCGCTACTTTGGGAGAAACGCTCAAATCAGTGCCAGGAGTCAATAGTACTTATTTTGGTCCTGTGGCTAGCAGCCCAATTATTCGTGGTTTAGATGGGCCAAGAGTAAAAGTATTACAAAACGGTATGGACAGTTCGGATGCATCCCGAGTAGGTCCTGACCACATTGCGACTACTGAAGCTTCTACCGCGACTCAAATTGAAGTATTGCGCGGGCCGTCAACATTATTGTATGGCAGCGGTGCAATTGGTGGTGTTGTTAATGTGGTCGATAATCGCTTGCCAAAAACCCGTCAAGAGGGTCTAAGCGGCAGGGTCAGTGCCTTGCATGATACCGTTTCAAATGAACGTACAGTATCCACAGACATCAATGGCGGAAGAGACAATTTCGCATGGCACTTAGATGCTTATAGCCGTAAAACAGATGACTATGATGTGCCAGAATTTACCCTTGAAGACGGCGATATAGTAGATACCTTAGAAAATTCAGACATAGACTCTCAGGGTTTTACCATAGGCGCTGGCTGGATTGGCGATGATGTAACATTATCACTAGCCTACGGCAGATTAAATACGGACTATGGGATCCCCGGCCACGCCCATGGCGAACATGAAGAGCATGATGAACATGAGGGTGAAGAACACGAGGATGAGGAACATTCAGACGAAGAACATGAAGAAGAAGCCGTTTTTGCCCAAATGAAACAAGATCGCTTTCAATCAGTGCTCGACTGGAAAAATTTATCTGGTTGGTTCACAGAAGCCCATTGGCATAACGCATATACCGATTATCAACATAGCGAAATCGAAGATGGCGAAGTAGGTACCACATTTGAAAATGACTCTTTCGAGTCACGTCTATGGGCTAAACATGTACCGGTAAATGGTTGGTTAGGTGTAGTGGGTTTACATTACAAAAACTCTGACTTTTCTGCAGTAGGTGAAGAAGCCTTCACTCCCTCCACCGAAAGTACCAGCAGCGCCCTATTTGTATTAGAAGAAAAAACTGTTGGAGACTTTTTATGGCAACTAGGGGCTAGGCTCGAACATGTTTCTCACAACCCTGACAATACCTTTTTCACAAATAGTGAAGTTGATGCTAATTTTGACGATGTGAGTTATACCGCAAATAGCCTCTCAGCAGGCTTTGTGTATCAACTAAATTATGGCCAATCTTTCGCTGTTAATTTCGCTCACTCTGAACGCGCGCCGTCATCGGCTGAAATATTTTCAAATGGCATCCACATAAGTACCTCTACCTATGAGGTAGGAGCGGGTTTTGATTTAGTCATAGATGATAGTGACCCAGATGATGTGGAATTTACTCTTTTACAATCTAACCAAACCGTTAAAAAGGAAGTATCAAATAATCTGGATCTGACTTATCGCGTGCAAACTGAACATCTGCATGCAAACTTCAGTGTTTTTTATAACCAAATTGATAACTACTTATTTCAGCAAAACACTGGATTGGAGTTCCACGATCATGAAGATGAACATGAAGGGGAACATGAGGGAGAAGAGTTAGAGGTTGATGGGCATGAAGAAGAGGGTTTGCCCATATACGTTTTTAGTCAGCAAGACGCCGAACTATATGGCTTTGAAGCAGATGTTGATTGGCACTTAAATGCTAATTTACGTGTTAGTGCCTTTACTGACTTCACCCGAGCAAAATTAACTCATAGTGATGATGAAAACACTGATTTACCTAGAATTCCATCTATGCGTTTTGGAGCAGATTTGCACTGGGAACAAGATAATTGGCATGCTGAATTTGGTGCGATACATTATTCAAAGCAGGATAAAATTGCTGATTTTGAGACACAAACCAATGGTTACACCTTAGTTTCAGCGGCGTTTAATTATTACTTAAGTTTGGATAATACCGACCTGACGGTTTATCTAAAAGCGAATAATCTAACCAACGAACTAGCAAGAGTGCATAGCTCATTCCTAAAAGATGATGCTCCATTACCAGCTCGTTCATTTGTGCTTGGCGCTAAATTTAACTTCTAACACCGATCGGTTCTAACAGCCGGCTTTGATCAATTCAATGGCGCGCTCTAATTGTGAGCGCGGACAACCAAAGTTGATCCAAAAATTAACAGGACATCCATGATAACGAATTGACAATATAGACTTTTTGTATTTTTCTATGATGGATGACTTCGTAAATACAACAACGCCCTACTTGCCCTCAACTCTCTATCGATATATCTACTATATAAGCAGAAATCTTCCACCCCGGGCTTGTCCAACAATAGGATTAAGTAGCGGCTGCGCGCAACCTATCTTTATTTATTAGGCATACTGACGTGCTAAAACTAAACATACTGCTACGAGTGCGATGTTTATCGATGCTCGAATCAGCCAATGATGCTCACGGTATGAAATACCAAATTTTTTTGTCGCTAAAACTATAAAGCCATTAAGGAAAACCATGGCGTAAAAAAGAACGTTAACTTCCACTTTATTATTGTTACAGCCAAATCGTGTAAAGCACCGCTAACAGCGAAAGTCATAATCATTGCTAGCCATATAGGAAACAGTTGGCTCAATGGCTTCATTACTTTGCGAGAAAGGTAATAACCCCATATTGGATTCCAATATTGCCAAAATAAATAAAACGAACTCGCCCCTAACGAACGTTTGAGCATATTAGTCATTGATCTAGGAGCACCAAGCGCTACGCCATTACGCTTTTTTACATACTCTGATAGTGAAATAGTTTTATGCATGCTGACCTTGTATGCCTAACGCTTTTCTAAGTGGCTAAAAATGGCTGGCTATAATAGCAAGGAACGAGCACAGTCGGCTGTTTGTGTCCGTTTAAGCAACTTGTTATACGTAAATTACTCGGTGGAATTAAATACATCAGAGTGTGAACCCGTAAGTTCAGATGTTTCACTAGGGTTTTCGCAAACACTGGTAGAAACATTACCGTCACCAAAACTATCTTAAGACCAATACTCAACGACACCACTTACGTTCATAGAGACCGCGTAAGCCACACTAGAATCAATACGCTGTACAATATAAAAAGAATAGAACGATGTGTTAATAATATATGATTCTGAAACACATGTATTAACCGCTAATGAAGACTCGTTGATATCAAATTTACCGCAATTAATAGCTTGTGTTCCTGCTAAATTAATTACTTGTTGTTCAAAACCTTCCATCGAGATGTGGCCATTATCGTCGCCATTACACCCACTAAGCAAAGTGACCAAAAAACAAAAAATATAAATTTTATATAGCACAGTAATATTCTTTTACGTTTAAACGCCCCAATAAGAGGCTAAATATTGTTTGCTATAATATTGAGGAACGAAAAACAGCAAACTGTTTTTTGTCCCTCTTGAACAGCTTGTTATCCGGCGATCAGCTTAGAAGATTGAACGAGCGACTGGAACCCACCGTACGCCATCCGTTCAGCATCAAAAACTGGGTTCGTTGGGTCGATCAAAGGACCGATCAAATCAGCCATCCGTGGATCAGTCGCGACTTTCTCGTTTGCGAGATCACGTGCCTCACGAGAATTAAACACTACCCATCCAAACACGATGCTTTCATCCTCCGTTGCGGCTACGAGATCAGTGAACGATCGAGTTCCCTCGCGATCCAAATCATCACCGACATATTCCAAGTAGTCGAGTGCGCCATGCTCTTTCCAAATGTCTGCTACAGCTTGAACGACAAGCAGGTACTCGTTTAGCCGATCGCGAGGAATGGGAAAGACGAATCCGTCGATGTAGTGTGCCATATCTTCTCTCCTATCGTGGTAACTGAGTCTGTGATGTCAGCCGGATAACGCCCCAATAAGGGGAAATTTGTAGTTGGCTAAAATTATTGAGCGGAGCGAAAATAGCCAACTGTAAATTTTCCCGCTTGATTGGCTTGTTATATGCCAACTACTACAAAGCCTTAAGCTAGGTTACTGAAAACTCTAACTTACCACCTTGATTTACTTCTATAAATAACCGAGTTTTATCTGTACATTGAATACAAATTTCATCTGCACTTGGGCGAAATACTTTTGCAATCGACTTTCCGCTTAGCAATGATTCTATTTGCTGTGCTTCACTATCTAGATCAACTTCCATTTACGTTTAAACTCCAATATTCGAAAGGCATATAATAGTATATTAGTCGGAAATAGCGTTAAGTCCGGCTAAAATTCGGCTTAAAAGTTTTGACTAGGTAAAAATTTCTCTAATTTTTTCATGCTCTTAGCGTATTTTAAAGGCATTTGACAGGAATTTAAGATATATCCAACATGACATGCTTGTTCAATTCATGGCCAGATTCAAGATAAATCCAGCAGCCCTCTGAATTAAACCTCAACATTTTAATTCGATAATGTGCTCAATTTCGCTACACTACGCAGCCTTCTAATTTGCCTAAGTTGTTATGCCTGATCTTGCAGTACTCATAGTTTTCATTCCAACCTTTTTCTTGGTGTCTCTTACCCCCGGTTTATGCATGACCTTAGCCATGACTCTGGGTATGAGTATTGGTGTGCGCCGTACTTTTTGGATGATGTTGGGTGAAGTGGTTGGCGTCGCGTTAGTCGCTATTGCAGCGGTCATGGGTGTTGCTGCACTGATGCTAAATTATCCTGATATATTTACGGTCTTTAAATGGATTGGGGGAGGCTATCTGAGCTATTTGGGGCTGCGCATGTGGCTGAGTAAAGGGCAACTTGGTTCGCTCAATAAAGACATTATAGGCCCAAGTAATTGGGCGCTGGTTTCCCAAGGTTTTGTGACGGCTATTGCTAACCCCAAAGGCTGGGCCTTTATGATTTCACTGCTGCCGCCTTTTTTGAATCTATCTGCAGCGCTTGCTCCGCAACTGATTGTATTGGTGGTGATTATTATGTGCAGTGAGTTCATTTGTATGTCGATTTACGCCACTGGCGGTAAATCTTTGCGTTTGTTTCTTGAGCGTGGAGACAACGTGCGTTGGTTAAACCGTTTGGCTGGCAGTCTGTTGATATTAGTCGGCCTCTGGTTAGCGCTAGGCTAATCAGAGGGCCACGTTTATGTTAGGTGAATGGGTCTAACTTTTCAAATCACCCCACTAACAATAGGCTCGAAGGCCGTTAAACTGTCCATTAAGGTTGAATTTCCCAAGCCATTTTGTGGAAACAAATTGGCAAAATTACCCTGTTCACCATGTAGCGCCATGTAATTTAGGATCACAGTTTCAACTAATAAGTTGACGTTATTAGATGCCGGTGTGGCAGCTGTTTCGACAGACGCATCACGGCGCATATACCCGATCTGTTGATGCACTGCTTGTTCTTCAGGGGTTGCACCAATAATCTGTGGCGTACCGCCGGGATTGTAGACTAGGAAAAAGGATGCAGCCGTAGAGGAATTATCTCCCGTCCACACACCTTTGCCGCGACCATCCATAGAATTATCGATTGAGCCGTTGCTGGCTACCGAGCCGTCACTGCATACGTACATCATCAGCGGTACACCTACTCTGGCAGCATATTCTAAACACGCACCCATACAGCGTCCGGCACGTAAATCACGTACTTCACCGGTAGAGCGGTCGCCGGTGTGGTAATCGAAACCACCCATACTAATAGTACCCGCGCCAGCAAAGCCGTTGATGACTAATTTCATTGTCGCAGCGGTTTTACGAAATTCACCTTCCCCGTCAAATTCTTCTTGGGTGAAGATGCCGTTTTCACCCACTATATTGGTGTCTAATTCTGGATCTAATGCTGATGGGTCTCCGAACCTATCGGCAATGTCGGCACTTTTCACATAACCACAATTGACTAAATCTTTTACTACTTCATCGGTGGTGATTTGGGTATTAACCTGGCCCAATTTCATATCACTGATACGCTGGATTGACTCCATGACTGCAACAGCGTCTTGTTGGGTCAACAAACCAACTAGATCACCGGTATCAACTAAACCGGTAACGTCAGAGGGGCGATCAACTTTGGTGGGGCGTTTGCTGCTGTCAATCATCATTGCCGGTGACATTGAGTTGCCACCAGAGTCTGAAGCACGAGTTCCGATTAAGGTCAGTAATGAACCATCGGCCCCGGCTTTATTAATGCCGTACATGGGATTATGTGGATTGTTGCCAGTATCATTTTCAGAACGGGCAGGGATCACTGCGCCGTTTACATTGGCGCGGTTGGTAACATTTAATTTGTCCTGAATGCCGCGTAAGAAAGCGCTGTCCGAGTGAAAGGCCAGACCTAATTCGTTATTAACAAAGTCACTCAAACCGGTATCCGGATTTGCAATTGAGGGCACCATATCACCCGGTAAGCCTAACTTGCTGTAGCCGGAAGTGCTGAGAAAATCCATTTGCCCACCACGGCTTCCTACTAATACATTGGAGCCCGCAATATTAGCACCGCCGGCCAGATCAAAGATAATAAAAGGAATTTTACCCGCGCCTTGGGTGGCGATCCCGCAACTACTTTTTAAGGCTTCTAAATCGTCTGAAAGTGCAGCATTTGCAGTGCCGGGATTGGCAAATAAACTAAAAACTGAACCGCCTACAACGGTGCCCACGCCAGCCATAAAGCCCTGAGCTAAAAAATCCCGGCGCGTGACTGGTTTAGCATGACAGGCATGATACAAAGGGGCGTCAGGTGATAAAGTTTTAACATTTTTCATAATTATTTATTCCAATATATACGTGACATTGTCATCTCGATAAACATCGATTATTGAACCAGTATCGTGGCGCTACCCAAAGTCGCAGCACACACTGCTTTGACTATTGTACGGGTATAATTTGCGTCACACACTTTGCCTCCACTGCAATCGGTGAGTCGCTCGATGAGGCTATTCAACTCGTCTTGCACTGCGATTCTATCGGGCTGACTAGCAATATTTTGTCCCAATATGCGATCCAGAATTGGGTTCAAAACCAAATCGCTACCTTGACTGTCAAACGCGCTGGATGCCGGCTGACTAAAATCAAAACCATTAAAATAAGTGCTACGTAAGCTGTCTGACTCAACTAACTGATCACAGTATTTAATCGCCATCTGGGTTACTGCCATTTGGTTAGAAGCAAGAAAACTATCTAAATTAACCACTGAAGGTAATTGCTGTTTGAGTTG
>JBLHNW010000187.1:0-7504 GCA_047622205.1 Paraglaciecola sp. | reverse complement strand
CCAATCGGCGAAGACTTAAAATCTGCATTATGCGGCAGAGAAAACCATTTAAAAGAGTATTTGAATTTAATTAGTGCATTTGAGATGGGACATTGGAAAAGCGTTCGGCGATTAGGGGATTCCTTAAACATCGATTCAAACAAGATTCAAAGCTTCTATAACGAAGCGATAAAGTGGGGAAGTGCGATGCAGCAATCCGCAAAACTTTGAGAATGGGGGTATATTTTGAGGTAACTGGGGTATTAACTAGCATTTAAGTTTGTTGTTAAGTTAAAGTTGTTGTATAAAAATCAGTTAATTAGTTATCTGTTAAGTCGTAATCACTAAATTTACGTCGCATTGCAGGCGTATGTTAAGAAATAATAAGGTATGAACCCAAAGGACATTAATGTTTGCTTTTATTGCTCGTCAGCCCATATTAGATCGTGAGAAGGAGGTATTTGCCTACGAACTACTGTTTCGCGATGGCAACAGGAATTGTTACCCCGATACCATTCGTGACAAAGAAACCACCAAACTCATTGCCCAAAACTTTCTGACACTTGGTCTGGATGATATTTCTTGCAATAAAAAAGCTTTCATTAACTTTCAATCTGAAACATTAATGAAAGGCCTTCCTTCATCAATGGATCCAGAGAATGTTGTCGTCGAATTAGTCGACGCTGATTTTAGCCATGACGGATTGCTCACTATCTGTAAGCATGTTAAAAATCTTGGCTACAACTTGGCTCTTGAAGACTATCAACTTGACCCTAAGTGGTCAGATTGTTTGCCCTATGTAGACGTTGTCAAAGTTAATACTGTACAGAATAACCAAGATGTTATTTCCAAAAATGTGCATCGATTTCTAGATGCCAATGTTAAATTAGTCGCAGAAAAAGTCGAAACACAGCAGGATTTTTTGATCTACCGGGATATGGGCTTTGATTATTTTCAAGGATATTTTTTCGCTCGCCCCGAGTCTGTTACACAAAAAAATATTCCTACTTCCAAACTCACATTAGTTGAGTTAATGGGGGCAAGCTCAAGTGAATTTTTTAATGTAGATAGCATAAACAGTGTCATTGAGCATGATGTAGGTTTGTCTTACATGTTGCTTAGATTTATTAATAACCCAATGATTAATAAGCGCTACAAAATAACTTCGTTGCGCCATGCACTTAATTATATGGGTGAAGTTGAGATTAAAAAGTTTATTGCTTTATTAGCTCTGGCTAACCTTAATGATAATAAACCCATAGAACTACTCCACCTTTCTCTGGTCAGGGCTAAATTCTGTGATTTGATTGCCACCGAGAAAAATATTGGAAATAATCCGCCGACTGGCTTTCTAGTTGGTTTGTTTTCGTTATTAGATGCATTACTTGATCAGGATATGAAAACCCTACTGGAAAAACTACCTTTGGTTGAGCAAGTCAAAAATGCTCTTTGTGGAGAAAAAAACGAATTGTCTGTATATCTGCTTCTGGTAAAAGCATTTGAAAGTGGTAACTGGTTAAAAGTGATCCGTATAGCAGGTGTCTTAGATATCGATCAAAAGCGTCTGCATAGCCTATTTAACGAAGCCATTATATGGGGCAACGGCGTACGAAAATCTATCTCCCCCCATTTCCCAGCAGTTAGACCTTAGTGACAAAGGTGATGACGAATGTATACAAGTCATCACATAAGTCGCAAACACTCCCACCGGGCAAGTTATGACTCAATTTTTAAAAGAATACATCGTTGTGGCACAAAATGCTTCAGGACGGAATATGAATGTGCCTCTATACCGTTTCAAAGGGAGTAAACCTGGCCCCAAGGTATATATACAAAGCTCTATACATGGCTCAGAAGTCCAAGGCAATGTGGTTATCTATCATTTGATCCAATGGCTTAAGAACATACCGATGTGTGGGGAATTCATTCTGGTACCAAATTGCAATCCAGTTGGTACCAATATTAAGGCCGGAGAATATACTCTTGGCCGTTTCGACCCTGTAAACGGCACCAATTGGAACCGTGGATATTTTTATGATGAAACTCAGGTTCGGGAGTTCGCAAAAAGTGTCTCGGAGAGTGAGTCGCTTAACGAAGTTAAAAAGCGATTTCGCCATCAAGTCAAACAACGCTTACAAGAGAAGTTAGATGCGCCTTGGGGGCTCGGCTTGGCTCAACGGTTAAATTTAAAACTACAACAATTGGCATTTGATGCCGATTACGTTTTGGATTTACATAATGGGCCGGTTTCAACCCGACATATTTATGTGCCTGAATACGCTCGAGAGTCTGCCGCTTTATTTAATATTCCCCATGTGATTTTCATGCCTAACGTTTTTGCCGGCGCATTGGATGAGGCCATGTTTTGCCCATGGTGGACATTACAGCAATTGTTAAGCGAGAAACGCCGTGAGCCAGTTGATTTAGGGGTAGAAGCATTTACCCTTGAAATGGGCAGTCAGGAGGTTATTAGTTTTAGCGATGGCGAGTATGATGCGACCAGTATATTAAGCTATTTAAATGCTAAAGGTTGTTTGCAGAACTCTACTATCAAGCCAGAAACCATGACACGTCTGGCGACAGAATTAGAACATTATAAGACGTTATTTAGCCAGAAAGGCGGGATAGTTGAATACATGGCCAAGCCTGGGGAGCAAATAAAAAAAGGTCAGGTATTAGCAAAAATTCTAAATGTCGACGAGCTAGAAAACCCTAAAGCAACTGAGGAAATTCTTGCTCCTTGTGATCTGATTCCAATTTTACATTTCCCTTCGGCATCAATTTTGAGTGGTACTCAAGTGTACAAGTGTTTTACCGAATACTTTGAATTATAAGCGTCTCTGCCACTGGCCCCAGGACAATACAACAACTGACAACCATAGACTGTTCCAACGTGTCACTTTCTGTTGTGGGGATAAGCGCTTTGGTGACGCAAGTTGTGGTTGAGGTAAGAGTGCCTGATCATCGAGCATTCTGACATTTAATGCGCCTTTAAGCTTATAATTCACATAGACAACGTCTGCACAACTTGAGCAGACCTCAAATGAGGCCTGATTCGAACCTTGTTTGAGCGTTTTTAAAGAAGCTGCTGACGCCACATTTAGCTGACCTAGTAGATCAGATAGATAGCCAATCTTATGTGTAGTGCAAAAATCGCAATCGCAGGATCTTGGGATGTAATTAGGGAGTATATCTGTGAGCAATAATTCAATTCTCACATTCTTATAACTGCATCCTCCTAGGTAGCTAAACATTTTGTCAGATGACATTAAAACTGGGTAGGCTGTTACTGCTTTGGTGATCATAGACTAACGCAGTTTCCACATGGCTCACTTCACTTCTGGCGGTTATCGCGTTAAATACAAAGTCTCGCAGATGTCCGGAATTGGCAACAGTTACATGGATCAAAAAGTCTATGTCGCCGCCCATATGATAGAGACTAATTACTTCGGCCAGAGGCAATAAATCTTGTTGAAATAAATCGACCGTGGCACGGCTATGATCTGAAAGTCGCACTGAGATCATAGCCTGAATGTGCCCACCCAAGGCATTTAATTCAACTTGCAAGAGTGAGCCCTGAATCACTGAATCAGCTTGTAATCGTTTGATACGTTCTAGACAAGAAGAAGGAGCTAAGCCAACTTGTTGGGCAATGTCTTTGTTGCTTACGCGAGCATCCTGATATAACAGGGCAAGGATGGCCAGATCCTGGTTGTCTAAAGGGCGAATACTGCGACTCATTTCAAGCTCGGGCAGAAGGTGCCCAACACAGCCCCTTTGCGTGCCCCTGTTACAGCAGGGATGTTTCCCTCAATCCCGTTAATGTGAGCATAAGCCAACCATGCAAATGCCATGGCCTCAACAGAATCTGTTGGAATACCCAAAGCGTCGGTAGTGCCAAATTCATATTCATGTAAATCATTTTCCAGGCACTCCATCAAAAACTCGTTCTGTGCCCCTCCGCCACACACGAATACCTGAGTGACATCGGACAGCTTGGTGATTTGTTCGGTAATGGTGCGACAGGTCAATAAAACCAAAGTGGATTGCACACTTTCCTCTCTAAGTTGCACGGGGTATTCTGCTAGCTTTTGCTCGAGCCATTGCAAGTTAAATACTTCTCGACCGGTGCTTTTCGGTGCGCTCTGTGTAAAGTAAGGATGCTTATGCAGCAAAGCAAACAACCCCGCATCTGCCGAGCTTTTTGCGGCCCAGGCTCCTTTGATATCAAATTTTTGGCCGGTATGTTTGTTGCACCAAGCATCCATTAAGGTGTTACCAGGTCCGGTATCGAAACCCAACACCTGTTTATTTTTGTCAGCTGGTAGATAGGTAATGTTCGAGATTCCACCAATATTAAGTACTACACGAGCTTGATCTTCGGCCGCAAAGACTGCCTGATGGAAGGCTGGCACGAGAGGAGCTCCTTGGCCGTCAAGAGCAATATCTTTGCGCCTGAAATCGGCTACAACATCAATTCCGGTCAAGCAGGTAAGTGTATTCGGATCGCCAATTTGCAGACTAAAACTATGCTCACCCTGAGGTATATGTCTTATGGTCTGGCCGTGTGAGCCAATTGCAGTAATTTGATCAGGCCGGATAAAATTGGCCTTTAACAGACTCGATACCGCATAAGCGAAAACTTCCGCTACCGCTCTATCTGCCCGTCCCATTAACACAATTTCGTTTTCGCTTGGGCTACACAGTTGATGTAATTCATTTAATAATTGGGGTGGGTATGGATACGTTTGACAGTCAATCAAGCGAGGGTGTAACTCGGAAAAGTCCACCAGTGCTGCATCTACACCGTCCATACTGGTGCCGGACATCAATCCAAGGTAAAGCTGTGACATGTTAGTCTCTAATTCATTGCGAGCATTATTCGTTTGCTGTTTGTAAGTTGTTTGAGGCGATTCTTTGCCACTTTTTGAAATGCACTTGCTTCTTTCTTTGCTATTGGTAACGCTTTCGGCAGGGTCACCGTGCGAGGGTTACGATGCACACCGTCAACTAAAAATTCATAGTGTAAATGTGGTCCGGATGCCAGACCTGTAGATCCCAAGGTGCCTATTATTTGACCTTGCTTAACAGACTCACCTTTCTTCACCTTGCGTTTGGTGAAATGCAGATATTTGGTAACGTATTTCTCACCGTGTTGGATAAACACATGGTGACCATTGTATTTATCATAACTAGAGCGGATTACTCTGCCATCTCCAGCTGCCATAATTGGTGTTCCCCTGTCAGCTGCATAATCGACTCCGCGATGCGCTTTCCAGCGTTTCTGAACAGGATGAAATCTATTCTTTTTAAAGCTTGAGCTTATGTATTTAAAACTAACCGGCGCACGTAAAAAACTTTTACGCATACTGTGTCCTTCCGGGGTGTAATAGTTTCCATCTGCATACCGTATGGCGGTATAGCTTTCTCCCTGGTTAACAAATTCAGCGGCAACAATATCCCCGTATTGAACGAAGCCCCCGTCGATATATTTTTCTTCAAAGAGTACCGAAAAGCGATCGCCCTGACGTAATTCTAGAGCAAAATCAATGTCCCAACCAAAGATGCCAGCCAAGTTCATTATTTGGTTGTCAGATAAATTCGCCCCACGTCCGGCATTCCAAAAACTACTGTTAATTTCACCTTGTGCATAGTTCAGACTTACATCTACATTTTTGTTTTCAATTTTGCTGCTAAGTTTAGCGTCGTTGCCTAAGGTGATAATCAATGTTTCTGTTGGAGAGTAGCTGTAAGCCAATGAAGTCAAACTTCCATCTGTATCTATTTCCAGAGAAATTGATTGTCCTGGCATCATTTTTAAAAGTTTTTTAGCATCTTTACCGGCCCGACTAAACTTGTAGGTTTCTTGAGGAGTGAGGCCTGCTCGTTGAAAAATTTTGGCTAAATTATCACCTTTCCGAACATTAAAAGCCTGTCTCACCATTTGTTCATTTAAAGTAGTAGGTTGTTCAATCGAAAAATTGTCGAAATTGACGGGCAATTCATAGCGCTTGCCTGGTTCCAGAGTCGTCGTAGCTGTATGACGAGATGCAACTGCGGGTTCTGAAGGCAACAACGCCAGAATCAAAACCATCGAAGCAGCAGCTGACAGCAACCATTTATGTTGCTTTGGCAATTTTTGTAATGTTTTTTGTACCACGAATATATCTAACCTAAACTACTCACAATTTAATAGAATATAATGATTACAAGTGATTTTCTAGCTTAAGGTTGTTTTTTGAACAGTTTTAACGAATATAAACTAATACGAAGCTATTAATAAGCGTACGTGAAGCTTTCATTACTCTTGACTGACAAGTAAAATACCGGCTTAAAAACGTGAACTATAATAGAATTCAAAAGGTAACTAAATGACACATTGGCAAGATGCATTGCTTGAGATCCAGCGCGGTGCAGACGAAATATTGTTGCAAGAAGAGCTTGTTGCCAAACTAAAAGAAGGCAAAGCCCTAAAAATCAAAGCTGGCTTTGATCCGACGGCACCTGATTTGCATTTAGGACATACTGTATTGATCAATAAGTTGCGGACTTTTCAACAACTTGGACATGAAGTGATTTTTCTGATCGGTGACTTCACTGGTATGATTGGTGATCCCACAGGTAAAAATATCACACGTAAACCGCTTAGTAAGGAAGATGTGTTGGCGAATGCTGAAACCTACAAGGAGCAGGTTTTCAAAATTCTCGACCCCGCCAAAACAACTATTCGTTTTAACTCCGAGTGGATGGATAAATTGGGTGCTGCGGGAATGATCAAATTAGCAGCAAGCCAAACTGTCGCGCGTATGCTGGAGCGGGATGATTTTAAAAAACGTTATGCAGGTGGTCAGCCCATAGCGATCCACGAATTTCTCTATCCTTTGGTGCAAGGCTGGGATTCAGTAGCATTGGAGGCCGACGTGGAATTAGGTGGCACAGATCAGCGTTTTAATCTGCTGATGGGGCGAGAATTACAAAAAGGCCAAGGACAACGTCAGCAAACAGTGTTGATGATGCCGTTATTGGAAGGTTTGGACGGTGTACAGAAAATGTCTAAATCACTTGATAATTATATCGGTATCACCGATTCACCCGTTGAGATGTTTGGTAAAATCATGTCGATTTCCGATGACTTAATGTGGCGCTATTATGAGTTGTTGAGTTTCAGACCTGGGGATGAAATAGATGGATTTAAGCAGCAGATAGCCCAGGGGGCTAATCCTCGTGACATCAAAATTGCATTGGCTAAGGAAATTATTCAACGTTTTCATAGTGAGCAGGACGCCGAAGCTGCACATCAAGATTTTATCCAACGGTTTCAGAAAAATGCAATCCCCGATGATATGCCAGAAATTACCGTCACTATCGGTATGGACGGAATGGCAATTGCCAATTTATTGAAGGAAGCAGGTTTGGTTACCTCTACCTCTGATGCTATCCGTATGATTAAACAGTCAGCGGTGAAAATCGATGGCGAAAAAGTGCTGGATTATAAACTAATCTTAGTTGCAGAAAAAACAGCCGT
>JBLHNW010000186.1:0-7620 GCA_047622205.1 Paraglaciecola sp. | reverse complement strand
AGCTCTCGGTGTTGATTGCGCCAGTGGAACCCTTGCTCATCCTGAGTAAAATTAAATTCCTGCCCCTGCCAGCTTGCACTAACGTTACATAGTTTGGCCGCGGTAAAAATACTCTTTGGAGGTGACAAGTCGCCAACGACTGCGGGAATATTCGGTCTAAATATTCCCGCTTTTTCTCTACCAATATCTTCTCTATTATCTCCAAGCCAAGACTGGTGATCTAAATCAATGGTAGTGATTACCGCAATATTTGGATCAACAACATTAACTGCATCTAACCTTCCACCTAAGCCAACTTCCAACAACAATATATCCGCCGATGATTCCTGTATAAGAACAAAAGCTGCAAGTGTGGCAAATTCAAAATATGTTAACGGAATATCTCCCCTAACCTTTTCAACCGCCAAAAATGCAGCGCAATGCTGTTGTTCAGTTAACATACCTCCGTTTATACGCAGTCTTTCCCGGTAATCAAGTAAGTGAGGGGAGCTATAAACAGCAACAGATTTGCTCGTCAGCAGAACAGCCTGCTCTATCATCGCGCAGGTGGTGCCTTTTCCGTTTGTTCCTGCAACTGTGACTACTATCTTTTCAGAAAAATTAACATTCAGCCTCGAAAACACTTGAGCAGTTCTGTCTAAACCTAATTCAATCTCACTGGGGTGAACTTCGGCTAGATATTCTAACCATCGTTGAAGAGACCAGGCTTGCTGAATAGCAGCCTGGGGGTTACTGTCAATTGTCATAACCTAGCGATGTTGATGGTGTAATTTACTCAACAAAGCAAATAACTTATCGCGCATCTCGCGACGGTCCACAATCATATCAATCGCACCTTTTTCGATTAAGAACTCACTCCGTTGAAATCCCTCAGGTAGGGTTTCACGCACAGTTTGTTCAATAACTCTTGGTCCGGCAAATCCTATTAGAGCTTTTGGCTCAGCTACGTTTATATCCCCTAACATGGCTAAACTGGCTGATACACCACCCATCGTAGGATCAGTTAAAACTGATATATACGGTAAGCCTTTTTCACTCATTTTCGCTAAAGCAGCACTGGTTTTAGCCATTTGCATAAGCGACAAAAGTGCTTCCTGCATACGTGCTCCACCGCTAGTAGAAAAACACACTAGTGGCATGTTGTGTTCTAAACATGCATTAACAGCCTGTACAAAACGCGCCCCTACTACAGAAGCCATTGAGCCACCCATAAAAGAAAACTCGAAAGCAGCAACTACTACGGGCATGCCTTTGAGTTTGCCTTGCATGACCACCAAAGCATCTTTTTCGTTTGTCGCTTTTTGCGCAGCAACAATACGATCTTTATATTTTTTGGTATCTTTGAATTTAAGAAGGTCTTGAGGTTCTAGATCCCCTCCAAGTTCGGTGCGATCTCCCTGATCAAGAAAATAATTAAGTCGTAAGCGAGCCGAAACGCGCATATGGTGATCACATTTAGGGCAGACACCTAGCTGTTTTTCAAGTTCGGTTTTATACAGCACTCCATCGCACGCTGTACACTTCGTCCAAATTCCCTCAGGCACATTGCTTTTAATTGGTGATTTTGTGCGTGGTAATATCTTTTCTATCCAACTCATGATGCGATCCTGTTAATTAGCAGCAACTTTCAAATGCTAACGGTTTTTGAAACATGTTTAGCAATACAGTATGGGCTATTAAAACACAGCTAACAAAAGTTACGAAAACAAAACTGGTCTTAGAAGTGGTATTTTTAGTTTTCGGTATGCAAAAATAGCGGTCCTAGGTGCTGTTTGGGCAAACAAAACACTGATGGATAGATGACATTCACCAAATACAATCCATTCGGTTTGGCTGTTGCCGCGGCAAGAGTGCGATCTTTGGCATTGAGAATGTCTTTCAACCAAGCTACCGGCTTTTCGCCTGAGCCAATGGCAACCAATGAACCTGCTATGTTTCTTACCATATGGTGCAAAAATGCATTTGCCTGCACATCGATTACAATATAGTCAGCAAATCTGGACACTTTAATATGCGACAAGGTTCTTGTGGCCGTTTTGGCCTGACACTCGACCGCTCTAAACGAGCTAAAATCATGTTTCCCAACTAATGCTTGGGCCGCATCATGCATCAATTGATGATCCAGATCTGCATGAATATGAGTGATCCCCTTCGCTAAAATCGCGCTTCGCAGGGTATTATTATAAATAATATAGCGATAACGACGCGACGTGGCAGAAAAACGTGCATGAAACGTATCATCAACCGGTTTAACCCATTTCACAGAGATAGAATTGGGTAAATAAGTATTTGTCCCAAGCGTCCAGGCCCTTTCTGGTCTAACACAGTCAGTATCAAAATGTACAACCTGCGCAGTTGCGTGCACACCCGCATCGGTTCTTCCGGCGCATACTACGTTGATACTTGTATTGGCGATTCTGCTAAGCGCCTCTTCAACACGCTGTTGAACCCCAATAACTTCTTGTTGACGTTGCCAGCCATGATAGGCTGCCCCATCATATTCAAGCCCTAACACTAAGCGCATTAATCACTACTTAAGCTAAATAAAATAGCTGACCATTGTAAGGTAATTGATAACAAATAGCAGGTGCTTTCATTCACCAAAATTAGGATAATTCGCGCTTAAAATCCACAGAATGCAAATCATGTTTTTTCATCAACTTATGCATATCCGTACGGTTACGCCCCGCCAATTCAGCGGCTCGAGTGACATTGCCATCTGTCATTTTCAATAATTTCAAAAGATAACTTTGCTCAAACGCATCTCGCGCCTCCGTTAAAGTTGGCCACCTTTGTTCTGAAGCAGATAGTGCCTGCTCAACTAGATGTGATGCAACAACCGGGGTTTGCGTCAGTGCCACACATTGCTCAATGACATTTACCAGTTGTCTTACGTTGCCGGGCCATAACCCAGTGGTCAGCAATTGCATTGCATCATCTGAAAAACGGTTCACTTTCACTTGATGACGTTCAGCACTTTTTTTCAATAGGTAACGGGCCAGCAAGGGAATATCTTCGGATCGTTCACGCAGGTTCGGTAGGGAAAGGTTAACCACATTTAAACGGTAGTAGAGATCTTCGCGAAAATTTCCCTCCTCCATTTCAGTACTCAGATTTTTATGTGTAGCGGACAATATCCTCACATCAATGGGTATTTGTTTGCTACTGCCAACAGGACGGATTACCTGCTCTTGCAATGCACGCAATAATTTAACCTGCAAAGGGATCGGCATATCACCTATTTCATCTAGAAATAATGTACCTCCATCAGCTTCTCTGAACAATCCCAAATGCTCATTTACAGCACCAGTGAATGAGCCTTTAGCATGCCCAAACAGTTCTGATTCAAGTAAGTTTTCAGGTAAAGCTCCGCAGTTGATTGCGACAAACTGTTTACCTGCCCGTTTACTGGCTTTGTGGATGGCTGTCGCTAACAACTCTTTCCCGGTTCCGCTTGCACCACTTATCAGTACACTAACATCGCGTTGAGCAACCCTATAGGCTTGATCTAACAACTGCTCCATCTGCATTGATCGGGTAATAATTTGTGAACACCACTCGCCTTTTTGCGCTCCTTGACTTTGACTAACCGCTTTTCTCAATAACTCACGTAATTCATCGTGGTCAATCGGTTTAGTGAGAAATCCAAAGACACCTCGCTGGGTCGCATCTACTGCATCTTGAATCGTGCCATGTGCGGTCATTAAAATGACCGGTATATCCTTGCGCAAAGCCATTATCTCTTCAAATAAGCTCAGGCCATCCAAACCAGGCATGCGTAGGTCACTTAATACCACGTCAAAGTTTTGCGTATTCATCAATCGTAAGGCTTCTTTACCACCTTCAGCACCTTGTACCCGGTAGCCTTCACCTTGCAGTCGAATGGTCATCAGTCTCAACAAACTTTCGTCGTCATCAACCAGAAGAATTTGCGGCGATAAAGACGCTTCTTTTTTACTCACTGATTATCTCCCTTAGAGTTATCCATAATTGATGCCTCTATGTTTAGTAATTGTTCAATTTGATTTTTTTGTCGTTCAATCTGATCTTTTTGTTGTTCAATTAATAGTTGTTGCTCTTCAACCCGATTTGACTGATTCGTGTTGATTTTACTTAGTGTAACCAATGCTGATTCCAACTCTAATAATTCTTGACTGGTTTGAAAAACCGCTACCGTTATTAGAGCGCGCATTTCATCAGTTAATGCTGGCATAATAGAAATGGCCCAAGTTTGTGCCCGCAGCCTATTCTGATACGGAGTTCCTTTACCTTGGGATAACAGCACTTTTTTCAATGTATCCGGCACAGTTCCGCTCAAATTATCAATTTCAGCTCGTCGCTCTGGCCAAGTCAGAGTATCAACCCCCGCCCAATATCCCATCCAATAGTCAATATTGCAGTTTTCAAGTTTATCGACTTGTTCCGGCGCTAACACGCATATACGACTAGAGGGTATAATTATTTCAGTTTTTTCTACTTCGGCATCACCCAGGAGGTCAAGGATTTCGCAACCACTAAGTAAAAAAAGCATTAAGGCAACAGGTAAAACCTTTAAAATCATATACTCTCCCCCTTTAATGGAATGGTTACTCTTACACAAACATCCGCGTAATTAACGTCGATGATTTCTGAACGGCCATGCATTATTCTGGCGCAATCTGCAACAATAGATAAACCCAAACCCGAACCTATGACTCTGTCATTGCGCTTCGAATCACCACGTTTGAAAGGTTCAAAAAAGCCCAACCGCTGCTCTGCAGAAATTTTCTGGCCACGATTAGCGACATCAAGTACTTGTTGGTCATTATCTTTATATAATCTAATACTAATTGGTCGGCCTTTACTGCCATGGGCGATGGCGTTAGATAAAAGATTGTCCAATATACGCCTAAAGAGGTTGGCATCTGCATACACTTGGTTTAAGTCAATTCGCACATCAAGTTGATTTTTATGTTGTTGAATAGCGAGGCTGTTATCAGTGATAAAATCATCGAACATGGCCTGTGTTTCCAACCACTCAAACGCAGGTTTAGCCTGCTGTAGCAATAAATTGTAATCAAGCAATTGCACAATTAATAAGTTTAACCTGTCGGTACTGCTATTAAGCAATGACAACACCTCTATTTGTTGAGTATTTAGGCTACCAACTACCTGCTCTGACAAAAGAGAGCATCCCTCCTTAATACTCGCCAATGGGGTCTTTAGTTCATGAGAAGCATGTCGTAATAATGCAAGCCGCAAATGTTCAAGTTGATTCAATCTATCGGCCAGGCGATGTAATTTTCGCTCTAGCACTATCAACTCCTTCGGTCCGGAAGTAGATATGGGTGGCAGCGCATCCTCTTGTCGAGATATTGCGCGTATCATGTCTTCCAGTTTTTTTACCGGTTGTAAGATAATCTGACTACCGAATACCACCAGTAAAGATGACACCCCAACTATAAGGGCTGTCAGCCATGCTTGAGTTTGCTGAACCGAATTAACATAAACTTGCTGTTGTTGGATCCGCATGTCCAACATTTCATCGACTTGCTCACCCAAATCTCCTAAATTCTTACGAAATTCAGCAAGCTGGGCATCTAATAGAAGTTGATCATCTGTTTCAGTATAAACTTTGAACCAGCCTAAACGATCTCGCAGCCCAGAACACTCATCCGGGGCATCTAATTGACTACAAACTAAGGTGAGAATTTCGGTAAAGCGGTGTATCGATCTTTCCGACAATAATTTGAGTTCTTCCTTTTTGAGCACATGGTATTGACGGATTAAGCGTTCTATATCGATTGCTAGACTTTCCATTTTACTCACGCGACGCACAATGGTAACGGAATATTCCGCTTCATTAGTTGCAATTTGCCCCATTTTCCCCAGTGTTATCTGGCTATACCAAAGCAATCCTGCAATAGGAACGAGCACAAGTACAAAACTTATCAGCGTAATCTGTCGCAATGACCCTAGTTGCATTGCAACTCCCATCAAATAATTTATCCCCCATATTGGCAGCATAATAAGAAAAGATCGAACAAGTCGATCTTTTCTTATTAATCGTACCCAAAATTCTCTATGTTAAAGCCTTTGCAGAGCACGCTTTTTAGCTAGCAGCATATTCTCCAATTCTTGTTTGGTTATTTTACCATCACCATTTACATCGATCTTGCCAAACGATGCTAAAATAACTGGGTCGGCAACGGCTTCTTTAATTGTAATTTTGCCATCTTGATCCTGGTCGAGTTTTTGGATGATATCGTCTTGTGCTTTAGCTGACCCACTAAGCGTGAGCTGCAAGGCTGCCGCAAGTGTGAGTTGCAAAGCTGCCGTCAAAAAAAATAATGAGCTAAAATAGTCTGGCTTTTTCATTTGTTTCTCCTAATTGAAACAACTTACTCGAAATAAGAATGGCTATAAATCTGGAAGATAAAGTAGGCGTCCTTGCCTCTAACGACAAAGAATAAACTTCGTCAAGGATATACATACCATTAGTTGCAAACGCCATCGCAGCCAATAACAAAACCAGTTATATACACATATCCTTCACCACATTTACTGTCCGTAATTAGCACCCGAGGAACCAGTCAGGCTAAATGTGATTACTATTTGCTGCAATACAGAGTTCGTGCCAACAATTTTATTGGCATATATTTCAATATGTTAGCGGATTTTTAGGTCACGTAAGAGAAAATACATGCGAACAGTGACGCAAAAAAAAGACAGTGCTCATCTTTAAGCTTAAAACTACATATAAATCAATAAGTTAATCTGTCTGTTATTAGAAACAATCTGATAAGTCTTAAATAGCCACTGTGAGCTAAAAAATACTACTTCTTAATCGAGCTAAGTACGGCGAGTTTACTTTTGATAAACTGACTGTGAGGAAGGTAGAGTAAGTCGGCTATTTTTCGAATTGTGTATTCTTCCTCACCGCTCAAATCATGATCAGAAAAGGCTATTAACCAAAGGGAATCTAAAATTAAACGCTTTTGATTGATGTCACAACTATCGTTAATTACACTTGTAAACTGCTGAAAATCAACTGCTTCCTCCGCCTGTTTACTGGTAAGTTCGCAAAGTTCTGCTAACTCTTCTGCGGTTAGAGTAAAATGCTCTTCCAATTGCTGCAAATATACTGCCTGTTCTTGGGGTTCAAATTTGTTGTCCGCTCGCATAATTTCATACAACAAAACTGCTGTCGCCAACTCCACGTTGTGGGCAGCTGCTGTTTCTGCTGTTTGAAGATGTTGAGAAAACCATCTATTTAGACTAACTAACATACTAGCTCCGAGTTTTTCATTGTTATTGAAGGCATTCCTAAGTCTGTACTCAATTTCGATATGCTTTTAATTTTTAATGTAAATATTTGTAAACAGCCGGAATGTCGAAGCCGGAAAATCTGGAGAAACCGTTTTTATAGACAATAACATTGTGATCATTTGTCTATAAGGGCGAGCAAAATAAATTCGCTATTACAACACCGGTATCACTATGTGTTGTTGGTCGAAACTAAAGGTTTTTTGTTTCAGCTCGATTAAAAAACACTAAATGTTCCAAATCTAAACGAATTCCGATTATTTCACCTATCTTATGATCATGGTGACTTGGTGCTAAACATAGTACTTTTTCCTT
>JBLHNW010000185.1:0-7650 GCA_047622205.1 Paraglaciecola sp. | reverse complement strand
GTCTATAAATTGTACTTTGTCGAACGATGTATCAGCCATATGCGGCGCATTGTATACGAATTACGCTTACTTTCGAGTAGTATTTTATTCTCTTGCCACCTTTGTAGCTTTAATGTGATAATACCGACGTTAACGATCATGTTGTAAACAGATTGTAACAAATAGATGTGATAACCCGTTCTGGTTGCAAAGACGACAAAAAAGTCGTCCTAACACAAATTGCCATACCAACTGCGAAGTGAGTAACTTTTCGTATGCTAGGTAAAACAGAACCAATACATCAGCGATAAATAACCTATTTGATCGTGATAGATGTTAAGAATGTAATTGAATTGACAAAATATTTGGCGATATAAAACACATTAAATGGTTGTGTAAAGTCCGAGTATTAAAAAGTTTTAAGAAAATAAAAAAAGTTAGATAACACGCTGCACCTAACACCCTAACGAAGGGGAAGTGTATAAAAAACAATGCATTAAATTAAATATTAATGTTGCACTTAAGCGATAAAACTTAAAATTAGCACGATACAGCCGTGAGGCTGCATAGGAAAATTGTCTAATTTCACTGCAGTTCTTTCATCGATGGCGGTCGGTACACTACCGAGTGAAATAGAATGAAAAGAATGTTGATCAATGGCACACAGCAAGAAGAGTTGCGTGTCGCCCTAGTTGATGGTCAAAAGCTGTATGATTTGGATATTGAAAGTCCTGGTCATGAACAGAAAAAGGCCAATATTTATAAAGGCACCATAACCCGTGTCGAACCTAGTTTAGAAGCTGCCTTTGTTGATTATGGCGCTGAACGTCACGGTTTCCTACCTCTCAAAGAAATAGCCCGTACCTACTTCCCCAAAGGATACAAATTCGAAGGTCGTCCTAATATTAAGGATGTAATCAAGGAAGGCCAGCAAGTCATTCTGCAGATTGATAAGGAAGAGCGCGGCCAAAAAGGCGCGGCACTAACAACATTTATTAGTTTGGCAGGCAGTTACTTAGTATTAATGCCTAATAACCCAAGAGCCGGTGGGATCTCCCGTCGTATCGAAGGTGATGAACGAACTGAATTAAAACAATCCCTAAGCGGATTGGATTTACCCGATGGCATGGGCCTTATAGTGCGTACCGCAGGTGTCGGTAAGTCATCAGAAGAACTGGCCTATGATTTAGATTATTTGGTATCTGGTTGGAAACGGATAGAAGAATCAGCTGAATCTAAACCTGCTCCATTTCTAATTCATCAGGAAAGTGATGTTGTAGTACGTGCTTTGCGTGACTACTTACGTCGAGATATTGGTGAAATTTTAATTGATAAACCCAGTGTTCATGAGCGCGCACTTAAACATGTTCAACAGATGCGCCCCGATTTTGCTAACAGAGTAAAATTGTACACTGGCGACGTACCACTTTTCAGCCATTATCAAATTGAAAGTCAAATAGAGTCAGCATTCCAGCGCGAAGTTAGACTACCTTCTGGTGGTTCAATCGTTATTGATCCAACCGAAGCATTAACCTCTATAGACGTAAACTCGGCCCGAGCCACTAAGGGTAGTGATATTGAAGAAACAGCCTTTAACACTAACCTAGAAGCTTCAGATGAAATTGCCAGACAATTACGTCTTCGTGATTTAGGCGGTTTAGTGGTCATCGATTTTATCGATATGACACCTATACGCCACCAACGTGAAGTAGAAAATCGCCTCAAAGACGCCGTTAGACCAGATAGAGCACGTGTGCAATTAGGCCGCATATCTCGTTTTGGCCTACTCGAAATGTCACGACAGCGCCTACGCCCTTCTCTTGGTGATTCGGCCCATAACGTGTGTCCTCGTTGTAGCGGTCACGGAACAGTTCGCGGCACTGAATCTCTTGCATTGTCAGTCTTGCGCATCATGGAAGAAGAAAGCATTAAAGATAATACAGGGCAAATTGAAGCCCAGTTACCGGTTAATGTCGCTACCTATTTGCTTAATGAAAAACGTAATTCTGTGCTAAGCGTTGAAAAACGTCACAGTGTGCAGTTGGTTATCATTCCCAACCCAAATATGGAAACGCCACATTATACGGTATCTAGACGTCGCCCAGATGACGCGTTGCAAGATCTCAGCTACAAAGTTCCGTTGTTGGAAATGCAAGAAACTCAAGCAGATAAACCAGCATCATCAATGCCTGCTAAAGAACAACCAGCTTTACAGAGTCTTATTGAACCACAGCAGAAAAGTACCCCAGTTGCCAATGTCAAACAGGAATCATTGTTTGAAAAAGTCAGCAAATGGCTAGGCGGGTTGATTAAATCAGAGCCTAAAGTTGTTGTACCTGCTAAAAAGACCCATTCCAGAAATCAGTCTCAGCAGGCAAGACGTCAGCAAAGCTCAAGACCGGATCGGAATGACAGAAACGCTAATAGAAATGCCGGTAGAAAAGGCAGTAATGTTGAGCGTAACGAAAAAAATGAACAACAATCTGCTCGTACTGAGCAAGCAAGTAATCGCAATGAACGTAAACCGCGTCGCGAGGATAATCGTAAACCAAGAGGTGATGACAATCGCAATAAAGAACCGGTCGCTCAGAAAAAGACAGTAGCGGCAGTAGCGGTTGCGGCACCTGAAAAGAAAAAGGAACAAGTCGCTGAGCGTCGCAAACGTCGTGACACCAGACGTAGTGTCCGTGTAGACAATGAGCAAAACGAGACTAAACCGGCCAATTTGGCTGTCGAACAAGCGCCAGTTGAGACCCAGGAAGTAAATTCAAATCCTGAGAATCAGGCAATAGTTCAAAAAGCTGAAGTTGTCGTTGAAGCGTTATCAGAAACTCCAGTAACAGCTGCAGTTGAACAACAAGAAGAGAGTAACGTTGTCCCGCAAGAAGCTGCCAAGGAGCAACCTGCAGAAGATATCGGACAGGATGACGCTGTTGTAGAAAACGCTAATACCAAGGAAGATGGTACCGAGCGAGCTCGCAGCAGACGTTCACCTAGACATATTCGTGCAGCTGGGCAAAAGCGCAAAAAAGAGCAAGATGAACAACCTGTCAGCGAGGCAGTGGAAATAAAGCAAGACGAGCTGCAGTTTGATGAACCCGCCGAAGTCGTTGACGCTAAACCAGCTGATGTTTCAGCTGAAAACGTTGAAACAAAAGCTGTTGATACACCGGTTGTCGAGCCCAAAAAGCGTGGCAGACGTCCTGCAGCTAAGAGTAAAAAAGCGGCAGATGCTCCTGTTGAAGTTGTTGCTCCTGTGGAAGCAACTGCTTCAGAGGAAGTTGCGGCCCCAGTGGAAGAAGCTCCTACTGTTTCAACTAGTAAACCTGAAACAGTAGCAAAAGCGCCGGAAAAAGCTGTTGTAGACGTTACGCCGAAAGTTGAAGCCGATATTAAGAAACCGAAAAAAGAGGCGACCAAAACTAAAGCGAAAGCTAAGCCAATTAGTCGTCAATCAATTTCGGCGCCGATGGCGAAGCCGGTTTCTATTGATGAAACCTTTGCCGAGCTGAAAATTGGCTCTTTATCGAATGATGCTCGACCACCTATCAAAGTGTCTAGCAAAGCAACTAGCGGAATTAGTTCGTCTAGTAATGCAGCTGCACCTGCTACAAGACCTGGCGCATCTTCGTAAGAAAATATTAAAGCAATATATGAAACCGCAAGTTGGTTAGTCCATCTTGCGGTTTTTTTTGTTTTAATAACTAATGTACAGTGAGATAACGGGTAATGATGGCGATTTTTCAGCTTATACTGTATTCTCGCGCCCCTGTCTTATTGCTGTCTAAATAATACACAGTTATCCTTCATTTTTTTAAATTTTAATTACCAGAGAATAATCTATGAGTTTTGCCGATTTAGGCTTATCACCCGCCATCCTTTCTGCCGTTAATGCAAAAGGTTATACCACCCCATCACCTATCCAAGCTCAAGCTATACCAGCAATATTAGATGGCAAAGATGTGATGGCCGCCGCTCAAACGGGTACCGGCAAAACAGCAGGCTTTACCCTACCAATATTAGAGATTCTAAAAAATGGTGAACATGCCAAAGCCAATCACATTAGAACCTTAATACTTACACCAACTCGTGAGTTGGCGGCACAGGTTGCTGAGAGTGTACAAACCTACGGAAAAGATCTGCCTCTTCGCACAGCAGTAGTATTTGGTGGGGTTGGAATAAACCCACAAATGATAAAACTTAGAAAAGGTGTTGATATATTGGTCGCCACACCTGGTCGTCTGATTGATTTGTACAATCAAAACGCCTTCAAATTCAGCCAGCTTGAAATATTAGTACTGGATGAAGCAGACCGTATGTTGGACATGGGTTTTATCCACGACATCAAGAGAATCATAAAATTACTCCCGGCAAAACGTCAAACTTTAATGTTTTCCGCGACTTTTTCAGACGAGATACGCACACTTGCCAAAGGATTAGTTCGTAACCCCGTAGAGATTTCAGTTTCACCCGCTAACACGACAGTGGAATTAATTGAACAATGGGTTTACCCAGTAGATAAAAATCAGAAAACACCTATATTGGTGCGTTTAATCAAGGATAACGATTGGCAGCAGATATTGGTATTTAGCCGTACCAAACATGGGGCCAATCGAATCGCCAAACAGTTGGCAGAAAGAGGAATAACGGCCGCGGCTATCCATGGCAACAAAAGTCAGGGAGCCCGTACCAAAGCCCTTGCTGAATTTAAAAATGGTAAAGTTCGTGTTTTGGTGGCTACTGACATAGCCGCCCGAGGACTCGATATCGATCAACTCCCCCACGTGATTAACTACGACTTGCCTAATGTGCCTGAGGATTATGTGCATCGAATTGGTAGAACCGGACGTGCAGGTTCATCCGGCGAGGCAATTTCTTTGGTCACACAAGAGGAATTCCCGATGTTGGTTGATATTGAACTATTAATCAAACAGCTTATAAATCGCAAAACCATCCCAGGCTTTGAAGCGGTCAATAAGCTGCCCGAGTCAAGCCTCAATATGCGTCCAATCAAAGCTAATAAACCCAAAAGACCAAGAACTGGCCACCGTGACGGTCAGCGCTCAGGTGAAAATTCTCGGGGACACAGAACAGGCAACAGCACAGGTAGTAGATCAGGTAACAGAACGCCTAATAGACGTTAATAGCCTTTATATATTTATTCAATCCAGACCCTCAGGGTCTGGATATACAACAAATTAACTGCCTTCTCCTCGACGAACCATTCCATCAGGTCAATTCGACTAAGCATTAAACATATTGCAATTCAGTTGGTCTGTGTTATCAATTCTATAAAATATAATTCACATACATTAAACAGACGACTTTTTGTAGTTTTATAGATACCCATGCTAACTCATAATGGGCGTTTTAGAGCCTCTGGGATAGCACCAGTATAGAGGTACAGAAAAAGGAGTTACTTCGCCCTATGCCTGAAAATTTATTCTGGCGCAAAGAAACACGCTTAATTGCATTCCTGCTTGCATTGGTAACCGTGCTTGTTATTGGTATTACCCTATATCGCAACACCATTGTCAGCTCGTTAATCAATTATAGTGGCAGAGCCAATTCTGTGGCGGTTGACTGCCTGGAATTTGATCTTCAATTGAACTTGAGCGTTAATATTTCCGAGCTTTGTCTTAAACATCCCAAAGTCAAGATAGAACTTAGAGATGCCAATTGGAATATTTGGTCGAAGACCCTTTTAATTAATACCTTAATCGTTAATCACCTCGACATACCAAGTGACACTAATCAGAGTTTGACTCCTCAGGCTGGGGATCGCGTGACCCCACCATTAGAATTGCCGGGCAGCCTGCCCTTATTGGATATCAAGCGGCTTGTTATTAACTCACCTTTACTTGATGCCCCCGTAAAAATACAACTCACACAAACTACGGCAACTAGTTTCCAAATTCTAGGTAACATAAGGGGTGAAATAGCACTTAAGGACGGAAAAATATTGGCCGAACTTACTTGGCTAATATCAGATTTAACTCAATATTTTGCTGAGGCTAAACAGAACATTGCAGATTATTCCGGAATGTTGGATATCAATGCTATGAACCAAACCACAGTGATCAGTAAGATCGAATATGATGGGCAATATGTCAGAAACTCAAATAAAATTAATTTAAACAACACACTTTCACTTAATAATTGCCAAATACCGTTCAGTGTAATGGGCGATATTTCAATCAACACTAACATTGATGATATATCCGCTGAAATCGATTTGAGCACGTTGGATTTCGTTATGGAATTACAACAGTGCCAAACACTTATGCAAATCCCTGAACTTAGCAATTTTCAACGTCTTCTTTTCAGTATTCCCTACCCCCTCAATTTCAGAAATAATAAAATAACCCTAAGAGAGTTAAATGCAATAGCCCCCGGTGCAACTCAATCATCGTTAAAGTTATTGAACCTTAGCCTCGGAACTGACAGCGCTAGTGAAAGTGTTTTTGATTATGAGTTATCCCTCAACCCAGTAATTGAAGCAAATCTGGACTTTAAAGAAATATCGTATTTATCAACCGGAAAAATTGCCTTCAGTCGTGAATATATGCAACTACATACCCAGCAAAACAAGATTAAAATTATCGACTCAAGTGGGCAAGGTTTTATCACCGAGCAACTTGAGGCTACAATTGACATTCAATTATCCGGACAAGATAGTATTATTGGAAATGGTCAGTTGCAGAGCTCACCAATAAAATTCAAAGATTCTGAAATTGGCAATCTCACAAGTACATTTAAACTAACCGCACCCAACATGAACGATGTTCAGATCAACGTCGAAAGCCATCTAAATAATATTAGTTACAGCACCCTACCCGCGCTCTCAGATAAGCGACAAGAAAAAACTAAAGCGCAGACAGAACTTACTATTAGGCAGCTATCGTCGAATATTGATCTCAAACTAAATGCTTTTAATGACTATGCTGTAATTGCCACAACGAATCTAAATTACATTAATTTAGATAATTTTGCGTTTACTCAAATAACTATAAATCACGATTTGCAAGGCAGTATCGCTGAAGAAATTCTTGCAAGCTCACACGACATTGTTATCGACGAAATGTTTAGTGCAAAGGTAGAGCAACAACAAAGGCAATTTCAGATACGCATAGACGACCAAAACCTGGCTAATTTACAAGATTCAATTACGACTTTGGTTCCTGAACTTACAATTGCAGATGGGCAGGTTTCAGCTAGCATCGCAGGACAATTAAACAATTCAGTTCTTAGCGGTCAATTTCAATTGAATAATATTTCTGCAACTTTCCAGGATTACCAAATAAATGAAGTTAATTACCATAATAACTTTTCAATCGATTCAGCCGGCCTTCAGTTAGACCCAGGTAATATGACGACTAGTTCAGTTGATGCAGGTATTCAAATTCACAATATTCAAGCATCGATATCAGCATCTGATAGTCAACTGAAGCTCGAAAACATAAGCGGAGAAATACTCGGTGGCAATTTTTCCCTTAATGATCTGTGGCTAGACGGCCGTTCGCAATCAATTGAAATCAAGTTAAACGATATTGAATTAGCTAAATTGGTAAAGTTACAGCAACAATCAGGCATTGAGGTTACTGGTCAGGTTAAAGGCAGCCTACCCATACAATTCAATAAAGACGAAGTAATAATTAATAGTGGCACCTT
>JBLHNW010000184.1:0-7652 GCA_047622205.1 Paraglaciecola sp. | reverse complement strand
GGCTCAAAAGTCTCAACTAAGTTAACCGTACTCGAATCTCTATCGAACAAGGTTGATCAGCTGATAGTCGGTGGTGGAATTGCCAACACCTTTATTGCAGCAACAGATAATAATGTGGGCAAATCATTATATGAAGAAGACTTGATCCCGGAAGCCAAACGTTTATTGGCTGCAGCCAAAGCTAAAGGTGGGGATATTCCTGTCCCTACTGATGTAGTGACCGGCAAGGCTTTTTCAGAAAGTGCAGAAGCGAGTTTAAAATCAGTGGCTGATGTGGCAGATGACGATATGATCTTCGATATAGGTCCGCAAACTGCTGCTGAATTAGCCAAACTAATCAAGAACGCGGGTACGATTGTTTGGAATGGTCCCGTTGGAGTATTTGAATTTGATCAATTTGGCAAAGGTACCAAAACTCTAGCAATGGCAATAGCTGAGAGTGAGGCCTTTTCGATTGCGGGTGGCGGTGATACGTTAGCAGCAGTAGACAAATATAATATTGCCGATAGAATATCTTATATCTCCACTGGTGGAGGAGCGTTTCTGGAATTTCTAGAAGGAAAAGAGCTGCCAGCGGTGACAATGTTAGAAGCACGTGCAATGGAAAATAGTTAATAACAAGAGAAGCCTGAGCTTCCATAAATCTTTGTAACCTACAGGTCACTCTTGGCAGTGACTACAACAAAAATAAGGAGTGTTACACATGGCATCACAAGCACAGTTGGATATGCTTGCAAAAGTCGAGACACAGAATGGTTTTATTGCTGCTTTGGATCAAAGTGGTGGAAGTACGCCCAAAGCCCTGGGTTTATATGGCGTAACGGAATCAGAATACTCTGGCGACGAAGAAATGTTTGCCAAGGTGCATGAGATGAGAACACGCATTGTGACCACATCAGCCTTTAACGGTGAGCGTGTATTAGGTGCGATTTTATTTGAAAACACCTTAGACAGTGAAATTGATGGCTTAAGTACGGCTCACTATCTTTGGCAGGTTAAGAATGTCGTGCCTTTTTTGAAGGTAGACAAAGGCCTGGCAGACGAGGTACATGGAGCTCAAGTGATGAAGCCCATGCCAGAACTGGAGGCTTTACTCGCCAAGGCCAATGCCCAAGATGTTTTTGGTACCAAGATGCGTTCGGTGATCAAGCTCGCTAATGAGAAAGGTGTCGACGCCGTAGTTGAACAACAATTTACCGTGGCTAAACAAATTGTAGCCGCTGGTTTAGTGCCGATCATTGAACCCGAGGTGGATATCAATAGCCCAGAAAAAAGCGCGGCAGAAGTTCTGCTAAAAGCTGCTTTACTTAAGCAACTTAACGCACTGGACATTGGCCAAAATGTAATGTTGAAGCTGACCTTGCCTGAAACGCTTAATTTTTATCAGGAATGTATTAAGCATCCAAATGTCTTGAAAGTGGTCGCTTTATCTGGTGGTTATAGCCGTGAAGAAGCCAATAGACGATTGAGTGAAAATAATGGCATGATTGCCAGCTTTTCTCGCGCCTTAACCGAGGGAGTGAGTGCTCAACAATCTGACGCAGAATTTGATGCGACCTTGGATGCAACGATTGAAAGTATCTTTCAGGCATCCCGAACCTAAGGTTTGAACCTGAATTAAATAACAATTAAAACCGAGCAGTTTCTCGGTTTTTTGTTGTATACCCATTGACCTTAAAATTACCGCTGAAGTGTGCTGTTTGAAGTAACATGGGTATGAGCTCTAAATTCCTATTTGAGATAACATGCCGAGTATTTTTAGTCTAAGCAGATGTAAAAAAAGAGTTATCACAATATGAGTTACGAACTACCACTACCGCTCTACAAAAAGTTAACGGTGACCTTTCGAGTAGAACCGGGGTGTCTGGGGCCTGATGGTATAGAGCATATTGAGAGTTTTTGTAAATTTGCCAAGAAAGAAGTAACTGCTTTGGATTCTGATTTTGTACGTTGGGTCATCACCCCCCGTTACGATAAAGCCTTACTTGAAACAGAGTACAAAACCAATAACAAACGCCTAACTCACGACAAAGCGGAAAAATATCTCAGCGTATTTGGTAAAAGCTTAGATGAATTTGAAGAGCATCTTCAAGAAAAACTATCCGTTCTGATTGACCAATATTTAGGACGTTAAGGCTTTTTCACGCCTTTGATGTCGATAAAACCTACCCCTAGACGTTTGAACATTTGCTAAGGTTCGAAAGTTGGTTAACACCATTATTTATGTGACGAATTTGGTAGCAGTTTTTATTCCCACAACTATAACTATGCTACCTCATAGTGACGGATTCATGGCATATAGTTTTAGATGTTGAGTCTATTTGTGGCTGAACTCGTCAGATTTTCTTTCTCTAAAAAGAAGATATATTTTAAGCTATCAATCAAACCAGTGCCGTGTTCTATTCGCAAAATATACCAGAGATAACATCACCGGAACCTCGACTAATACTCCCACTACAGTTGCTAACGCTGCGCCAGAATGTAATCCGAACAATGATATTGCTACCGCAACTGCCAATTCGAAGAAGTTTGAGGTACTAATCATGCATGCCGGAGCTGCGATGTTGTGAGGAAGTTTAAGCCGTTTGGCCAAGTAGTAGGCGAGGGCAAAAATCCCATAGGTTTGAATAATTAAGGGAATTGCGATCAACACGATCATTTGCGGTTTGGCTAGAATGGTTTCTGCCTGAAATCCAAATAACAAAACAATAGTGGCAAGTAACCCAACAATCGACCAGGGTTTCAATCGTCCGACAAACTTATTAAGCTTGCTGTGATCATTGTCTTTTCCAGCATTCTTTTCAAGAACTTTGCGGGTTAACACTCCTGCAAGCAAGGGCAGTACTACATACAAAACCACTGATATCAACAGGGTTTTCCATGGCACCTGAATATCCGTTACGCCCAGTAAAAATGCAGTAATAGGAGCGAAAGCGAAGATCATAATGATGTCGTTAATGGAGACTTGCACCAAAGTATAATTAGCATCACCTTTGGTCATTTGACTCCAAACAAATACCATTGCGGTACAAGGGGCAACACCGAGTAATATCATGCCTGCGATATATTCATTGGCTGATTGGGGATCTACCCAATTTGCAAAAAAGACTTTGAAGAAAAGCCAGCCCAATGCTGCCATGGTAAATGGTTTAATAAGCCAATTGATGACTATCGTGAGCACTATCCCCTTGGGCCTTTTTCCCACATCTTTAAGTGCCGAGAAATCGATCTGGATCATCATGGGGTAAATCATCAGCCAAATCAGCACTGCTACAAGCAAGTTGACATGTGCATATTCGAAGGAAGCGAAAGTCGCAAAAACTGATGGTATTATACTGCCCAGCAAAACGCCGAAAGCGATACAAAGGGCTACCCAGACTGATAAATAGCGTTCAAATAATCCCATTTTATATTCCTACTAGATTTGTCATAGTTATTTAAAATAACGCCTGAGCCTAAATTGAGCGCTGATTGACCCGCTTGCTAAGCTGCTCGGCGGATTCCACTCTTTCAGAGTAGCGGTCAACCAGATAGTCTTTATTGTCTCTGGTCAGCAAGGTGAATTTGAGCAATTCTTCCATGACGTCTACGATGCGATGATAATAGGCCGAAGGTTTCATACGCCCGTCTTCGTCAAATTCCATAAACGCTTTTGCTACAGAGCTCTGATTTGGGATGGTCAACATGCGCATCCAGCGCCCTAGAATACGCATTTGATTAAGGGCATTGAAAGATTGCGAACCACCGCAAACTTGCATAAGAGCTAGGGTTTTGCCCTGTGTTGGTCTAACGCCTCCAAGAGCCAAAGGTACCCAATCAATCTGGCTTTTTAATATTCCGGTCATCGCCCCATGACGTTCTGGAGAACACCATACCTGACCTTCAGACCAAACCATCAAATCCCGTAGTTCTTTTACTTTAGGGTGACTGTCATCACTTCCATCAGGTAAAGGTAGACCTTGCGGATTAAAAATGCGTGTATCAGCCCCCATTGAGGTTAGAAGTCGGGATGCTTCTTCACTTGCGAGGCGGCTAAAAGAGCGTTCTCTGAGTGAGCCGTAGAGTAGTAATATTCGAGGTTTGTGTGTCGAGGTGAATTTTGAAAATTTGTCGTTATCGGGCACATGGTATTGTGCCGGATCGATATTGATCAACGAGGTGTCAGTGACAGTCATTATAATGCACCTATTCCAGCTAGCTCGACTCGTAGCTTATGTTTGTTGGCGTAGTCGCCATTGCACGAGATGTCTAGAGACATGAGTTTGTTCACACGAAGAGAAATCTCTTCAATCGTAGCCCGAAAAGCATCAGCAATTTGTTCTTCACTACCTTGTAGTTTAGAGGGGTCAGCTAAACCCCAATGAACTTTGGTGCTATCCCCAAACCAAACCGGGCAAGTCTCGGCTGCCGCCGAATCGCACACCGTAACCACAACATCAGGAGCAAAGTCTTCGAATTCATCCCAACTCTGACTACTCAAGCCATGTGTTGATATACCTGCCTCATTTAGGTATTTAATTGACAGCGGATGTACTTCACCAACCGGTTGACTGCCGGCACTTTTAGCGATAATGCTGCCTTTAGATACATGGTTGCTAATCGCTTCAGATAAAATACTGCGACAACGATTATGTGTGCAAATATAGAGAATTTTCATTTAGGGTGATTTCCACGATTGGCTAATGAGATTAACAACATCTTTCGATTCTTTTGCTAGCGTTAAGTTTGTTTAAGCAATTATCTATATAGTCGATATTGTTCTTTACAGTATTTTCCAAAACTTGGAGTGCCCATACAGGCAGCTCACTATTGAGTTTATAATAAACCCACTTGCCGCGCCTTTCGTCTATCAAAATTCCACACTTACGCAACTCCGCCAAGTGTCGCGATACCTTAGGTTGGCTCAATTGAAACGCATCAGTCAAATCACATACACAAAGCTCACCTTTAAGCGTAATGAGCAACAGTGATTTAAGTCGCGTATCTTCCGACAAGCATTTGTAGAACGATAAAGGACTGAACAAACTTAAACTCCGCAGATAATATATGGAATATCATATATACGTTATTTCATATGTCAATGGAGTGTTTAGAGTGTCGATGCCTACCAGACAAATTTTCTGCATTCAGACAAAAAGTTACCAATCCGTTATTTATTGACTCAAGGGGTTTACTCCATACTTTGAATGCTGTTTTCTTTCTGTAGAGCTAATCACTACACAAATTGTAGTAAGGGCGCAGGCATGCTTAGTTCACGGTAGTGCCACTAACCCCCCGCTAAACAACGCGGGTCAAACAGTTGAGCTATTCCAATATTACCGTTTGAGGGAATTATTTAAGTCACCAATACTTTTTTGAGATCTTCACTTACAAGTGTCAATTTAATTTATATACAAATATTCTAAATACATAAAAATACACTAAAGCATTGATTTAATTGTTAATAATAAATGGCATTATTATTACTTAGTATTGATTAGGTCTTGTGGCAAGTGTTTCCTTTTCTAGTCAAGCGTCGCTATATAAGTTTGAAGATATGAATGCAAACAATGGTGGCATGGCGGATAATCTTGAGTCCATCCAATCAACTTATAACACTAGCAGCAATCAGTTTACTTGGGATGTCGTGTTTAATGATAATTCCAGCGGCGTAGATGGTTTTTGGTTGGTTGTGAACAATGGCCCCGACCCTAAAAGCTCAAATGTTAATGAATTGGCTATTATGTATGGCGATAGGGATAGCGGAATTTTAACGACGTATGCTTATAATGGCCAAAACTCAGCGAGCAGTTATTTAAATCCAAGAATACTACTACAGACTGACACTTTTACCGCGGGTCCTGATGGCTTGAGTATTGATATCGACGTGAGTGCTATTAATGCTTGGGTAAGCCCAGACCCAGATTATAGTGGTATTCAGTTCGATGAGAATGTTGATCTGTGGTTTCACATCTCGAAAAATTCCAATTTTAGCTATGGGCAAGGCGGATTATTGGAAGGATATAGTTATGGCTCTCAAGGTTGGTATGACAGAGCTGGTTTAAGTGCTGAAGAAGTGACTGATATAAGTACTGCAGTTGTACCTGAACCTGGAGCATTTGCACTATTGTTATTCGGTTTGGCTGGACTGAGGCTTTGTAAGAAAAGAGCTTAGGTTTAATATAACGAAAGCCCTTGATGCAGAGGGCTTTATTGGGTATACCCATGCCAATTTGAAATCACATACAAATAATTCACCTTTGAGCGCAATAAATAACAGGGATCTGAGTTGTGTATATTCAGACGAACATTTGTACAAAGATAGAGGACTGAACAAGGGTTAACTCCGAGCTTCACATATGAAATATAGTATATATGTTGTTTCATACATCAATGATTGAAAAACGTGTTGTGTCACACTCAATCACTTTTTTATATTTGGGAAAAACCATCAGCTATAGTAGTTGTAAAATAATGTAAATATTTTTGTGATCCAAGGCTCTAAGTGTCAGTATTATTTACAATGAAATTATTTCATTATTTTCAATATTTTTAACGCAATGATATTTAACATTAAATTAATATTGGCCTTAAACTTGCTTTTTATTTCTTATGAATATTTGACCGGTTTGCTAAAGCCAATTTTAAATTAATAAGCGTAAATAAGGATAATTTCTATGCATAAAAATATCAAAGCAATGTTGTTTGGTCTTGTTGCCTCTGCTTCATTTTCTAGTCAAGCTTCGCTGTATGAATTTGAAGATTTAAATGCGAGCAATGGTAGTGCTCACGGTATGACTGATCAACTTGAGTCTGTCGGAACAACATTTAACACTACCAGCAATCAATTTACATGGGATGTAGAGTTTAATTCTAATTCCAGCGGCGTAGATGGTTTTTGGTTGGTTATAAGCAATGGCAGCAATCCTAAAAGCTCAGATGTTAATGAATTGGCGATTATCTATGGCGATATGGATACAGGAATTTTAACAACTTATGCTTATAACGGCCTAAATTCAGCGAGCAGCTATTTAAATCCTGGAATACTTTTGCAAACTGACACTTTTACTTCAGATTCTGATGGGTTTAGCATTGATATCGATGTAAGTGGTATTAATGGTTGGGTAAGCCCCGATCCAGATTACACTGGCGTTCATTACGAAGACACACTGGGTATATGGTTTCACGTCTCACAAGGTTCAAATTTTGTCTATGGGCAAGATGGGGTGTTGGAAGAATATAGCTTTGATTCGGCAGGTTTTTATGACCATGCATTTTTGACTGCTGACGATATAACTGACATAAGCACCGCAACAGTACCAGAGCCTGGCGCTTTCGCACTAATGCTATGCGGTTTGGTCGGACTGAGACTTTATAAGAAAAGAAAATAAATTTATTATCATGAAAGCCTCCAATTTTGGGGGCTTTTTTTTGTGTTCATATTCATGACATCTCGCCCCGCCTCCCCGCTTATAATCCTCTTTGAGGCATAAACTAACTCTACTCCCAATTCTTTAACATATTCAGTTTCTCATTCGAGAACGGCACTAAAAACGGGTTCTGGCACAAGCAGTTTTAGGTAACTTTAGCCTAAACTTGTTTTTATTGAATACTTAATACGAATTGATCTTATAAGCACCTACGGAAAATTCAAGTAACGCTCATACCCTCTT
>JBLHNW010000183.1:0-7655 GCA_047622205.1 Paraglaciecola sp. | reverse complement strand
CCAAGTATTTCTTTTTAGTTCTTTTCGTATTGCTTATTCATGCGACCGTTTCATACTCGATAATATTAAAGCTTCTCACGGGTTTGAATCCTCTTATTTTGTATAAAAAAATGCGCGACGCTGCATTGTTCGCATTTAGCACCGCAAGTAGCAGTGCAACTTTGCCCGTCACACTTGAAACGGCAACGAAAAAATTAGGCGTAAATAAATCGGTGGCGTCTTTTACCGTTCCTTTGGGCTCAACTATAAACATGGATGGTACGGCTATAATGCAAGGTGTTGCTACCGTATTTATCGCGCAAACTTACCAAATGGATTTGTCCGCTACAGATTATTTGATGGTAATTCTTACCGCAACACTTGCCTCGGTGGGCACTGCAGGTGTGCCTGGTGTTGGACTCTTAATGTTGGCCATGGTGCTTAACCAGGTGAACTTGCCGGTCGAAGGTATTGCCTTAATTATCGGTGTAGATCGTCTACTGGATATGACTCGAACAGCAGTAAATGTGACCGGGGACTGCATGGTCGCCTGTATTGTAGGCAAAAGTGAGGGGGAATTAGACTTTGACGTTTATAACGACCCCAATGCAGGATTTAAAGACGAACAAGTCGATTTTGAACACTTTGAGCAAAAAAACTAAACGATTAAAAATACTCTATGAAAGGTGCTCCATGAGCACCTTTTTTTATTTTGACTGACATAAACTAAACTCGATAAAAGGTTTAGTTCCGGCAGATTGAAGTGATATTTACCCATAGCACCCCAAAATGCGTGTTTCAGAGGTGCTATGGGTATAACTAATGGCCAAGTACACTTGCAGGATTTATTTTTGCCGCTTTTCGCGCTGGATAAAGTGTGGCCAACAAACTTAAACTAATGGCGATTACAACCGTCACGTAAACTTCATTCCAGTTTAGTGCCGATGGTAAAAAATCGATGAAATAAATGTCCCCCGATAAAAACTGGATCCCAGCCACACTTTCGATACTTTGTGCAATAGCAGACAAATTCAGGGCAAAGAACACACCCAACGCTACGCCAATCAAAGTGCCAATCACGCCGTTTATTAAGCCTTGTAACATAAACGTGCCGATGATCAGTGAGTCTTTAGCCCCCATGCTTTTGAGCATAGCAATTTCGGCCTGTTTTTCGTTTACCGCCATAACTAGGGTCGATACAATATTAAAACAAGCCACAGCAATCACCAGGCTTAAGACAATATAAACGACTGCTCTGAGTAACTGTATGTCTTGATATAAATGCCCCTGAGTTCTGGTCCAGTCGGACATATACACCGCATGAGGGAAATCATATCCGATCTCACGGGTAATCTGTGCTGCTAAAAACGGATCTTCATAACGAAATCTTATCCCCTGTGCTCCATTTACTGTACCGAGTGTTTTGGAGACCAATGACAAATGCATATAACCAATGTGATTATCCAATTCTCCGCCAATACTAATACTTCCCAGTACTTTCAGCCACAGAGTTTTTGGGGCTTTAAGGGACAGATCGTCACTGATTTGTGGCAGTAATAGCTGAACTTTGTCTCCTATTTCTAGTTGAAGTTTCTCCAGAACACCGCGACCCAAAATTACGCCTTGTTCATTATTCGCAAAAGCTTCCCATTCCGGCTTTGCAATCGTCGTAACTGCACTGCTATTTTCAGCATATTCAGGACTAATACCCGTTAATTCAACGGCTTTCATTTTAATACCTTTTTGCAGCAGGCCGGTTGCTTTACTGTAAGGTTCAACAAATTCAATTCGTGGATCATTGCTTAGTTTGGCTATTTCAGCTTGCCAATTATTAATTCCCGCCGCTTCAACTGAAAATAACTCTCCGTGAGGGATCACCGATAATAAGCGATCTTTAAGCTCTCGTTCAAAGCCATTCATAACAGAAAGCAACAGAATTAACACAAAACATCCCAAACCGATGCCGATAGTGGAAGAAGCTGAAATAAAGGATATAAAGCCATTTTTCCGTTTACTGGAACGAAAGCGCCAGGCCAATTGCCACATTAACTTCATTGTAATCAACCCACCTCTGAACATTGTGAGGTCAACACACCATCAACCAGGTTTAATGACCGATCGAGTTTATTTGCCAGCTCAATATCGTGGGTAACGACCACGAAACTGGTTTGCATTTGTTCACGTAACTGGCTCAATAACTGATAGATCCCCTCCCCTGTTTTGTGATCCAGATTTCCCGTAGGTTCGTCTGCCAATACAAGCTTTGGATGAGTCACTAAGGCCCTGGCGATAGCTACCCGCTGGCGCTCTCCACCGGACAATTCTGCGGGTTTGTGACTAACACGTTGCAGCAAGCCCACATTTTCCAGCATGGTGGCTGCGCGCCGCTCAGCTTCTTTTACCGAGACATTTCCGATTAACAATGGCATGGCGACATTTTCAAGGGCGCTGAATTCAGGTAATAGGTGATGTGCCTGATAAACGAAACCGAGTGATTGATTACGAAACCGGGCTTGCTGATTATGAGAAAAGCTAAAGATATCTTGTTGCTCAAATAACACTTTTCCGGAAGTGGGTTTATCAAGCGCCCCCAGTAAATGCAATAAAGTGCTTTTCCCCGAGCCCGAACTCCCAACAATGGCAACCTGCTCAGCCCTTTGTATTGAAAAATCAACTTCTTTAAGGACCTCAACCGAGTTATTACCCTCTTTGTATTCTTTACTTAATGCTACACATTTGAGTAATTCACTCATAAATATATTCTATTTCCTATTTGTCACATACCGTAATCAATTAAAACCTAAATTATACCCTTCAACCTTGAAATTACATGATTGTTGGCTAAACTCATTCGCCGCCGCCACGCAATACCAATTATTTTGGGTATAAGTGTTATTATTTTAACTGGGTCCCCCTTTAATCAGCAGTTTTTTCTCACGTCTTTTACGCATTATCTTGGCTAACTTTTTCATACTGACGACTTGATCACTTTCATCCACAATGTCAATACCGAGTAGGCTTTCAATTAAATCTTCATCGGTAAGTATCCCTTCCAGACCTCCATATTCGTCAACAATCAACAACATTTTTTCACGATTTTTGTGAAGCGGATCGAAGGCCTGAGTAATCGGCATGTCACTCAACAGAATTACCATGTCCTTAATAAAGCCTTTAACCTGACGTGTAGATTTACCCGTAGCTTGCGCCAAAAGCAAGTCCGTTTTAAGCACATAACCGCTAATTTTTTCAGGATCGTCACCTTCATATATCGGAATACGAGAAAAAGCGGTATCACGATGATGTTGAAAGAAACTTTCCACTGTCATCTCTTCACTGATAGAAAAGACTACCGTGCGATGGGTCATACAATCGCGCGTTTTCAGGTTTTGTAGATTTAACAGGTTTTGCAAAATACTGGCTTCCTGCACAGCAATCTGCCCCTCTTCATGGGATATACTGGCTAAAGCCGACAACTCTGCCCTGCTTAAACCTCTTAATGGCGTTTCTTCGCTGAAGCCAGCAGTCAATTTTTGTGCAAGCTTTACAAATGGGTAAAGCGCCAATATCAGAAACTTTAAAAAATAAGCTGTGAACGGCGCCAGCTTGCGCCAGTGAATTGCGCCGAGTGTTTTAGGAATAATCTCCGAAAACACCAAGATGAGTAAAGTTAGTACTGCCGAAGCTAATCCCAAATAAGCATCCCCAAACACAACCGCCGCTTGAGCCCCTGCGCCTGCTGCGCCCATTGTATGTGCGATAGTATTGAGGGTTAATATTGCCGCCAAAGGTTTGTTGATATCATCCACCTGGGCACGTAATAATTTGCCAGTTGGTTTATCGTGCTGTTCGAGGACAGAAATATACGCGGAAGAAACGCTCAAAATCACAGCTTCCGCAATCGAACAAATAAAAGAAAAGCCGAGTGCAATTAGGATATATACAAAAAGTAATAACATTGTCGTTTACGGTTCATTCCTGATGCCATGCAGATCACATCTGTCAGTTTAAAGATTAATGTTCAAGTTGCTATAGCGAGCTTTGCCAAAATAACATTATTTAGAAGAATAATGTACTGCCAAACACATGTTTGGAAGGGTTTAGAAAATCACGGAATGAATTGCTTGGATAAACGAGGATGTACATAAAGAATGGCTAAATCAAAAATTTAATGGCGGAACGGACGAGACTCGAACTCGCGACCCCCGGCGTGACAGGCCGGTATTCTAACCAACTGAACTACCGCTCCCCAAATAAATTTTAATATGTTTTGATAATGGCGGAACGGACGAGACTCGAACTCGCGACCCCCGGCGTGACAGGCCGGTATTCTAACCAACTGAACTACCGCTCCGCTGTATCAAAACGAAAATAACAAGAAAAATGGCGGAACGGACGAGACTCGAACTCGCGACCCCCGGCGTGACAGGCCGGTATTCTAACCAACTGAACTACCGCTCCAGTTTTTCTTTTACTTTCAACAGCTTACAAGATTATTAATGAAATCACCTTGTCAACCGCGGCGCAGATAATACGGGTTCACATGTTTCGAGTCAACTTGTTTTTAGGGCTTTTTCAGGCTTATGTCGCTGATTGCTCTAGGATTGAACAATTACCGCGTGATTGCTTACCCGAAGCTAGTCTTTAGGCAGCGACAAATCAATGATCCCAGTGTTTTCTGGCGCCGGTTTCGGACTTTCTACAATCGGCTCTTTTGATGCTTTTCTGTTTCCACGTAATCGAGCAAACAAACCAGCTTTCTTTTCATTTGGTTTTTCTGTTAAATCAGTTTGGGGATACTCGATTTCTTTATCTCTGGTTATAAACCAAATCCCTCCTCCACCGAGGCACAATAGAAATAGATTTGCACCGACGATAATCAAGATTAAAGTGCTGCTAGACATGCTCTCTTCATCAACCAATTGTTTTACATTTGGTTCAAGCCCACCGGCAACCGAAGCGATGTCTTGGCTTGCGACTATCTCGACTTTAGGCTCTTCTGATAAAAAACTATATTCGGGCACGTCTAGGATAAACTCTCGACCGTCGATAGTGTTGCCATAGGCTGTTAGTTTGACGCGATACACTCCATATTCGTAATTCACAAACTGCTTTTCACGCACGTTTGGAGTCCTTTCCGTATTCGAAAAATTCTGCACGTCACCATTTGGGAATTGTATTTTACCGTCAATCAATAACGTCGACATATCGACATGCTCCCGAGCGGCATCAATTAAAAGTTTATGATAACCATCTCCACCACCATTCATTTCTACAGAAATACTTATCGGGTTAGGATAAAGCATTAAATTGGGGTCGACCTGTTCACGGGTAAACATCGGTGTGGAAACCATAAAAACAGGGCTCCATTCTCCATCCGCTATTGCTAGATTAAATTGGCCAGTAAACACGCCATCCAACGGAATTTCGTCCATCCCTTTGCCGTTGTCTTCGAATGAGGCGATGGTTTGAGTGGTTGCGCCAAAGTTGTTAGAATTAGGATTATTAGTGCTCATAAAGTTAATATTGAGGCTGACTACATCTCGAAAAGCGGTGTAATCAATCGGTTTACCCGCGTTAGTTAAATACGCAGTTTGCTTAAGAATTTCTCCTGAAAATATAACTTTGGGCAGCGGTTCCGCATGCAATTGTAAATCACTAATCACCATGACCCTGCTATTAGGCAAAATTTGCCCTACGGCTTGCCAAGGTCCAGGCATTGGATTCTTAAGGCTAACCATGTCGTATGTGGCCGTCTCATACCAAAACACTTCCTCGCCATCAGCTTGAGATTGGAATATTTTAGAACCATCCGGGCGTACTAAAACAACTGGTGAACTGCCATAAGTTCGGAAAAAAATCATAGTGATTTCGTCGACTTCAAAATCAATTCTAAAGCGGTTTTGCAGCAGGATAATACTATTTAGATATTCAGTCCCTAAATCCGTTAATGGACTTTTATCAATTTGTTTTGATTCCTCAATTGTCTGGGCGTTGTTTTGCTGTGCCCAAACAAAAATTGGCAAAGCGCAGGTCGCAACTAAGACAATCATCTGTATATTCAAAAGCTTTAATAAAATTTTTAGCATCATCTCTCAATACACAAATACATATTTATTGGCGCCAGATACAACAATCGCCCTTTTCTTTCACTAAGTCCAAACGGAGCTCGTGTTGTTCCAGTTCATCGGCTGTAGCGAGCACAACCTTTAGTGCTTTTCGTTCAGTAGGCAAACGCCTGATATGCTCAACCTGCACTCCCCCCTCACCACTGGCTTTGCCACTTAAGTTCAAATCCGTTTGACCACCGGTCATCATTAGATAGACATCTGCCAGAATCTCAGCATCTAATAAGGCACCATGTTTCTCTCGATGTGAGTTATCGATTCCATATCGTTTGCACAATGCGTCAAGATTGTTTTTTTGTCCGGGATGGATTTGCCGGGCCATACTAAGTGTGTCTAGAATGGTACAGATTTGTGCAGTTTTGTTGCTTTGTGCGCCTGACAAACGGGCAAATTCATGATCCATAAAGCCCACATCAAAGGGTGCATTATGAATAACCAACTGAGCACCACGAATAAATTCTATAAACTCTGCCGCCACCCGATTGAAAACAGGCTTGTCTACCAAATACTCATTGGTAATACCATGCACTTGAATAGCTTCAAGTTCTACCAGGCGTTCAGGATTGACGTAAGCATGAAACGTATTACCGGTTAATCGACGGTTAAGCAGCTCAACACAGCCAATTTCAATAATTCGATGCCCCTGTTTTGGATCCAGGCCGGTAGTTTCAGTATCCAGTACAACTTGTCTCATAGATCGCTCTTATTTAATTTAATTGAGTTGATGTCATTGCAGAATCACATCATTATACTTCGCAAAATTTTATAATATCGAAGAATTATATGAAACAAATAGAAATTTTTACTGATGGCTCGTGTTTAGGTAATCCTGGGCCCGGTGGATACGGCGCAGTATTAAAATTTGCTCATCATCGCAAAGAATTAAGTCAAGGCTATAAGCATACGACCAATAACCGTATGGAGCTATTGGCGACAATCGAAGCGCTCGCCAGCATTAACGAGCCCTGCACTGTTGATTTGACCACCGACAGCCAGTATGTGAAAAATGGGATTAACCAATGGATCAAAAACTGGCGTAAGAATGGGTGGCGTACTTCTGATAAAAAGCCGGTTAAGAATGTTGATATGTGGAAACGTTTAGACGAACAAGTCAACCGCCACAAAGTTACCTGGCACTGGGTTAAAGGACATTCTGGTCACCCGGAAAACGAAGCTTGCGACAAACTGGCAAGAGATGCGGCGGAAGGCAAAAACCATTTTGTTGACGAAGGTTTTAACCCTTAGCTCCTAAATATCCAAGTCACTTCAAGATACTCGTATTTTTTGGAGTAACTTGGATATATTCACCGAATATTTTAAGTCGTTAGCATAACTTGGACATATTATGTATCACTCCAAACGGCATATTCATTGCCGTTAGGGTCACAAAAATGAAACCGTTGACCACCAGGGAAAGTAAAAATAGGCTTGGTAATTTCCCCGCCATGGGTAGTAATAGATTGCTGACTTTGTTTCAGGTTCCCACTGTAAAGTACTACCAAAATACTGCCCTTACTGGTTGCTACAGTTGTATCGGATAAAAACAAACCA